>JBCBNR010000332.1:0-3529 GCA_039821665.1 Pseudomonadota bacterium | reverse complement strand
GTCAATCGCTCGACCAGGCGATTTTGCGCGTCTCGACGGAGATCCAAGGCTCCTACCCCACCTTGGCTGAGGAATTCGAAGTGGTGGCCAACGAGATGCGCGCCGGTAAAGACCGGGTCACCGTTCTGCGCGATATGTCCGAGCGTTGTGGCGTCAGCGATATCTCGTCCTTCGTGACGGTGCTGGTGCAGTCGGCGACCTTCGGTACATCGATCTCGGATGCGTTGCGCGTATACGCCTCCGAGATGCGCGACAAACGCGTGATGCGGGCCGAGGAAAAGGCGAATACATTGCCCACCAAACTGACCCTGGGCACTATGTTCTTCACCGTGCCACCGCTGCTGATGATCCTTGTGGGGCCGTCGGTCTATGACATGTCTCAGACCCTGTTCTAGGGGTCTCGCAGCACTTCTTGTGGCCACTCTGTGCTTGGGCGCCTGTGCGTCCCAGCAAGACGTATTAGCACCACTCGAAAACCGTGACGACCTGCCTTCGCGGGATCTGAACTCGCTGGCAGCGGGCGATCTGTTGATGGCCGCGGGCGAGCCGGACGATGCGCTGGGGGTCTATTACAGGGTCGCCAACCGCGATGGGCTGTCGGCGGAGGTGTTGGCCGCCATTGGCACAGCGAACCTGGCGCTCGGCCGGTTGAACCAAGCCGAGAAGACCTTGCGCGCCTCGATCGACATGAATGACCGCTTTGCCACCACATGGAACAACCTGGGCGTTGTGCTGGTCAATCGCGGCGATTGGGCCGAAGCGGTGGAAGTTTTCCGCCTGGCCTTTGGCCTGGATGACGGGGAAAGCACCGAAATACGCGATAATTTGCGTTTCGCCGAGCAAAATTTGGCAGATATAGACGAAGATGGCGCCTTGCCCGCCAATTATCGCTTGGAGCGCAGGGGCAATGGGCGGTATCTTCTGGTAGGATTATAAAAAACAAACTCGAGCAGAGGATCCGCCAAAATGCGCCTCAGGACACACAGCCTGACGCTCTTGCCCGTTCTTGCAAGCCTGGCCTTGGCCGCTTGCAACGACCCCGATGCCGACCGCGCAGCCGTGCAGTCCTTGGGCGATTTGAACGTCATCGACGAGAGCAACCTTAACGACATCATGCTGAACTTCGCCGATCCCAACGAGGCGGCGAACCATTTCCGCAAGAGCTTGGCCAAGGACCCCACGCGCGCAGACCTGCGCCGGGGCTATGCGATCAGCCTGATGCGGGCCCGCCGCTCGGACGAGGCGGTGCTGGCATTCGAGCAACTGGTCAATGACAGCCAAGCGACCCCCCAGGATCGCCTGCTTTATGCCGAGGCACTGATCCAGAACAACGCGTGGGAGGATGCAGGACAGCAGTTGGACGCAATCCCCCCAACCTTGGAGAGCTATAATCGCTACCGGTTGGAGGCGATGATGGCCGACTACCGCCAGCAATGGGACCGCTCGGATGCGTTTTACGAGAACGCGCGCGGTCTTACGACCCAGCCCGCCCCGGTCTACAACAACTGGGGCGTCTCGATGCTCAGCCGGGGGGAGCCAAAGAAAGCCGAGGAGAAGTTTCGCCTCGCCATCAGCTTTGATCGGGATCTGTTCAACGCGAAAAACAACCTAGTCATAACCAGGGCGAAACGCGGCGTCTACGAGCTGCCGGTCATCCCAATGACCGAGGTCGAAGAGGCACAGCTTTACCACAACATGGCCGTGCAAGCCTTGCGCAGCGGCAAGACGGATGTGGGCAAAGGGCTGTTGGAACTGGCGGTGGAGACACACCCCCAGTATTTCGAAGAGGCCGCACAAAAGCTTGAAGCCCTGAACAAAACGGTGGCGCGCTAAGCCTATGCAAGCGGCGGTCCCGGTTCTGTTCTTTCTCGCAGCCCTACCGCTGTGCCTTTACGGGGCGTGGACCGACCTCAGCCGCATGCGCCTGTCCAACAAACTGAACCTGACGCTGTTTGCGGTGTTTTTGGTGTTGGGCCTGCTGTTGCTGCCTTTTGAAAGCTATCTGTGGCGGATGGCGGCGGCGGCCATCGCCTTTGCCGTGGGGTTCTTTATCAATGCCCTGGGCTTGGTGGGCGGGGGCGACGCCAAGTTTTGCGCCGCAGGCATCCCTTGGATCGCAACCGAGCATCTGTCGCCCTTTATCATGGTGTTTTTCACCATGATGCTGGCCGCGTTCATCACCCACAGGATGTTCCGCGCCATACCGTCCGTGCGCCGTGCCACCGGCGATTGGGTGTCTTGGGATGCTGGGCGCAAGTTCCCCATGGGTATGGCGCTGTCGGGCTCGCTGCTGTTCTATCTTGCCTGCGTTGCGTTCTTCCGTTTCCCCGTGCTGGCCTATTGAGGCTGGCATCTTGGGGCAGTGAGACGAGTGCCGCGTCCAGAAAACTTGCAACGCTCCACAAACCAGCTTTGCCCGTCCGACAACGCCGGACAGTCCCCGACCGCCCCCCCGGGCGGGGGCTTACAGCCCGTCGCCCGCGGTCGGGAGCCGACCTCGCGCCAGGGCACCACCGTTGTAGATTTATTGGATGCCGCGCTAGCGCGCAGGCGAACCCATCTCAAACAAGATCACATGGTCCGTGCGCGCCACCTCCCGCAAGGGGATGTCCAGACCCGCGATGCCGTCCAGCTTGCCTTGCCGTGCCTCGACCGAGAACGGACAGAAGGGGACCACCAGCAGGTCAGCGGTCGCAAACCCATGGGTGCCGTCGTAAAACCATGGGGCTGTGCCTGGATTGAGGGGCAGGTCTGACATTAACCAAAAGTCCCCCAGAAGATCGGCCATCACCGCCCGGGGCTTGTCCGCCCGCTCCAGCGCGTCGATCGCGGCGACGGAATGGCGGATCAATCCCACAAAGCCCGAGCGGGCCTGACATTCCGGCAGCACCTCGCCATTGACGCTGAGCGGTGCGTCGCTTGGGGTCGGCAAAAGGCTCAGTCGGTCCGGCATCAAGGCGCTTTGCCGGCGCAGCACATAGAAATCCATATTGCGCTTGGTCTGCACCTCGATATCCGCACGCGACGGCGCTGGCATCAAGGGCTCGTAGGTGGCTGGGTTCAGGGCAAGATGGCGCAGGGGCGCATAAGCCATGTTCAACGCAGTCGGCGCCACCAACGTCAGGCAAGCGAGTGCCGCCGCTGTTGCGGTGGTCGCCCGCTCCGCCGGGCCTGTGCGAGCAAAAACCAGCAGTAACACCCCCAGCAGCAGCAACCATTTCGGATCGTTGCCCCAGTTTTGATAGGTGATGAACACAAACCCAGGGGCGCTGGCCAGCAACAGCAGACCCTGGGGGCCCCACCCAGCCTTGCGCCAATAGATGATCGCAAACAACAACAGCGCGGTGCCCGGCAAATGCCGGGGCATCGCCAAGACATCCGTCAATGTCGCACTGGGATAGCTGCGCTCGGCGCTGGAGGAGACCAAGAGCAGATCCGAGACATACCCAAACCACAGGCCAAAGCCGCCCAAACCGGTGACCAGAACAGCCACCATGCCGCCCGCAATGGCAGCGATGCCAACCTCCCG
>JBCBNR010000331.1:0-3545 GCA_039821665.1 Pseudomonadota bacterium | reverse complement strand
GATTGGACCCGCAACAGGCCGTCGCTAACCTGTACGCCGACCAGCGCGCCGATGTGCATCTTGTGGGAGCGAAGAGGCAGATCGCGCCGGTTCTTTCGTCCGGTGTAGGATGCGCGTCCGGTGCGAGATGCAGTCGTGAATGCAAAGTAAGGGCAGCGCCGATCCGAAGGACCTGTGGCTGTTGCGCCATTCCCGCAGGCCTCATGCCGCACTTGCTGCCTTGGACGCTGCCGCGTCTTGGGGGGCGGGATCGAGTATCGGCCTGGCCACAGGGGTGGTCGTCTTGGCCGAAAGGGGCCCCTCGCCCATGTTTGAGGTCAGCCGGAAGGTTGCCACCAAGCCGTCTAGACGCTGCACGATGCCCAAAAGATGGGTGGCACCTTTTGCGCTTTTGGTGGTGTTTTCGGCCATCACCCGTGTGGCCAAATCAATGTTCGAGACGGTTTGCGTGGTCTCTTCCAGACCTGCGGATTGATCGGCGCTGGCCAGCGCGATCGTATCCACATTGCTGGACAATTCCTCAAGGCCCAGGTCGATGGCGCTCAACGCTTCGCCTGCCTCGCGCACCAGTTTCACGCCATCTTCCACGGCTGTCTTGTTTTGCGCCAACACCGATTTGATCTCGCTCGCGGCATCAGCCGAGCGTTGGGCAAGCGCGCGCACCTCCGATGCGACAACGGCAAAACCCTTGCCCGCCTCTCCCGCCCGGGCTGCTTCTACGGCTGCATTGAGCGCCAGAAGGTTGGTTTGAAACGCGATACTATCGATCACTGTCAGCGATCCCGAAACCTGTTTTGCCCCTTGCGCAATACGCGACACGGCCTGACCCGCGGCCTCTACCGTTGCGCGACCGTGGCGTGCGGATTTGGCGACATCGCGGGTGGAATTGCTGGCCTGATCGGCGACATTCGCGTTTGCCGCCACCATCCGCGAGACCCCTTCGATAGCCTTGGTGGATTCCTTCAAAGCGTCCGATTGATGTTCGCTCTCTGTCGCAACGTCATCGCATTGCTGAGAGATTTGTTGTGAAAATTCTGCAACTTCGCGGGCGGCTTCGCGGATTTCTTGGATCAGGTCGGCAAGTTGTTCGGCGGTCGCGTTGGTGCTGTTTGATAGCTTGGCAAACGCCCCGCTGCCGGTGCGCCCCACCCGTTTGGAGAAGTCGGCTTGAGCCATGGCGGCCAGCACGCTGGCGGTTTCATCCAAGCCGTTGTCGATCTGGGTCAGCAGTTCGTTGATGTCTCCGGACAGGGCCGACAACTCGGGATCCGTAAACTCTGCTGTGACGCGAACGGACAAATCACCAGCAGCCGCCCTGCGCACAACCTCGCCGAAGGCGGTGCGCATCTCGCTCATCATGTGGGCCCTTGCCCGGTCCAACTCGGCCTGTTTATGGGTCTTTTCGTGGGACAATCGATCAATCTCGCGCACCTGTGTGCGGAACACCTCCAACGCTTGGGCGATCCGCCCAAACTCGTCGCGCTTGGTAAAGCCCTCACAGCTTGCATCCAGATCGCCTTTGGACAGCCGCTCGGTCACATCCGAGATCTTGTTCAACGGTCGAGTGACACCAAACCACACGCCACCGACGCCGATCAAAAGCACACCCAAAACCCCAGCACCACTGACATAGCGAAGCATTTGCGTACTGGACGCGAGGGTGGCTGACACCAATTGCGCTTCTTCACGAATGCCTGCGACATCCGATTCCACCAAGTTGGTGGAGGCACTGCGCAGAAACGTCAGTTCCTCCAAGCTCAGCAAATAGCTTTCTTGCAACTGCGCCAGGTGCTGCAAGCGATCTGTTTGTAAAGCAAAGATCGACGCGCTGCCGCGGGTTTGCGCCTCCAAAGTCTCAAGCACGCCTCGCAGGAAACTTGGTGCCGATTGGCGCGCAGCCCGCAGCGTTTCCAAGTTTTCCTCGGCCGCGTTGCGCGCCTGCTCGACCAAGCTGGGGTCGGTGTGGCTGAACGCACCTCTAAGCAACAGGATCTGTGCGTCTATTGCACCGCCAAGGGTCAACCCTTCGCGCAGCACATCCATTTCGTCCAGGATCAGTGTGCGCAGGGCTTGGGGGGACAGCCCACCCCCGCCCAGTTGCGCCGACAGACCATCGGCTTCGATCCGTTGTTCTATATCCGTGCGCGCACGTTCCAGATCATCGGACAATTGTTTTCGGCTTTCCTCGTGCAAGGCCTCAAGGCGTGCCATTGTGGCCTTCGCGGCCTCATCTTCGTCCACAAGCGCCTTCATCGAGCCGAGCAAGGCGGCCGACGCCTCTTCAAACTCGGAGAGGTGGCTGGCGAGGGATTCGCGACTGGACGCAATTGGAAAATTGTTGATCTGCTCTCGCAACTGCGCGGTGAGGGCAGCGCTTTGGGTCTCGAACGCCTCCAACGTGGGCAGGTCGCGGATGTGTTCGATGTTGGCAATTTTCGCTTCCATCTGCGTGACGGTGCGCGACAGATCGACGGAGTAGGAAAGCTCCTCCACCCGGTTTTCCGAGATCTTTCGAAAGGATGTGTCGATCTTGCCCAAGGCCCCCAGGGCGCTGACTTCTATGAACACAAAGAGGGCACCGAAGGCCAGGAAGCTGAGCAGCAACCGGGTGCCGACATTCAGGTGGAAAGGTATCAATCGGGCAAGGTGTGGTATGCGCATCGCGACGGGATCCCTTAGGATTGTACGGCCGCTGTTTTCGACGCGAAGTCTTACTTGGGTATGAAGCCCAGGCCCTAAAACGCTTAAAAACGATCCTACTTGTCGGCCTCTGTTCAGACTGTGCCCCTCAAAATTTACCGCGCTTTCACATCTTTCGCGCCAGGAAGCGGTGAACAAGTTTCAAAGGGGCCCGGATGGACATTGATCAGGTGATCAGCTCGGTCCACGAGGTCATAAGTGACGCCATCGTGATCGCCCAGGCAGGCGACAAAGTCAGCGGACCGATCGTGCGCTGGTCAAGCCCTGCATTCACCACCCTGACGGGGTATGAGGGCGGGGATGTTGTGGGCGCGCCCCTTCCCCATCTCGACTGTGCTGATCCTTATGCGCTTGAAGAACTGAACGATGCTTATCTTTTAGGGCAAGGCTGCGAGGTGGAGCTTGAGGCCGCCAAAAAGAACGGACAGCGGTTTTGGTGTGAGCTGCGGCTTTACCCCTTGCGCGACGCTGCGGGTGCGCTGACCGGCTGGCTTAGCCTGCACCGAGACATCTCTGAGCGCAAAGAGCGGGAGGAGCATGAGGGCATGGCGCTGTCCGAACGGGTCTTTTTTGAAGAGCAGTTGATGCTGGCCAAGGCCAATTCTGAGGCAGCGCAAAGGCGCCTAATGGATGCGATCCAGGCGATGCCAGATGCCTTTGTCATCTATGATCCTGACGACCGTCTCGTGGTGTGCAACGACCAGTATCGCAAGGTTTACCACGAGATTGCCGATATGATTGTGCCCGGCGTGAAGTTCGAAGATGTCCTGCGCGCAGGCCTTGAGATCGGTCAGTACAAGGATGCGATCGGGCGAGAGGAGGAATGGCTGCAAGAGCGGTTGGAG
>JBCBNR010000330.1:0-3552 GCA_039821665.1 Pseudomonadota bacterium | reverse complement strand
CGTTTGGCCTGGACGGGGCGGGTTCGGCGCTGTGTCGCGCGGCGTTGCGCACAGGGCTTAGACCAACATCTCTTTCGTCGCCGTCAGCTTTAGATCGGGGTAATCCCGTTCCACCCGGTCGATGTCCCATTGCAGGCGCGTCATGTAGACCGGGTCGCCGTCATGATCCTGGGCGATGTGGCCCTTGTTGGCGTTCACGAACGTCTCGACCTTATCCTTTGGGCCCGAGACCCAGCGGGCGGAGGTGAACTGTGTGGCCTCGAAGCGCACGGGCAGGCCGTATTCCAGCTCGATCCGGCTGGCGAGCACTTCGAATTGCAAGGCGCCCACCACGCCCACGACCCAGCCCGCGCCGATCATGGGTTTGAACAACTTGGCGGCCCCTTCCTCGGCAAATTGCGTCAGAGCCTTGTCCAAGTGCTTGGCCTTCAGGGGATCGCCCGCGCGCACGGATTGCAGCAATTCAGGCGCAAAGGATGGGATGCCGGTAAAGCGCAGGGCCTCGCCTTCGGTCAGGGCATCACCGATGCGCAACTGCCCGTGATTGGGAATGCCGATGATGTCGCCGGCCCAGGCATCCTCGGCCAATTCGCGGTCATTGGCCAGGAACAACACCGGGTTGGAGATCGCCATCGGTTTTTTGGAGCGCACATGGGTCAGCTTCATACCGCGTTTGAAATGGCCCGAGCACAGGCGCAGGAACGCGACCCGGTCCCTGTGCTTTGGGTCCATGTTCGCTTGGACCTTAAAGACAAAGCCCGCGACCTTCGGCTCGTCCGGCGAGACCTGACGGCCATCGGTGGGGCGCACCTGGGGGGGCGGGCCGTATTCGGCAATGCCGGTCATCAGCTCTTGCACCCCGAACGAGTTGATGGCCGAGCCGAACCAGATGGGGGTGAGTGTTCCGTCAAGGAAGGCCTGGCGGTCGAACGCAGGCAGCAGCGCGCGCGCCATCTCCACCTCTTCGCGGAGTTTTTCCAAAAGGTGCGCAGGCACATGGTCGGCGATGCGCGGGTCGTCGAGACCGTCGATGGCGAGGCTTTGCGCGCGGGTGTTGCGGTCGGCCCGGTCCATCAGTTCCAGCCGATCATGGATCAGGTCGTAAGCACCCAAAAACTCGCGCCCCACCCCGATGGGCCAGGAGGCCGGTGTGACGTCGATGGCGAGGTTTTCCTGGATCTCGTCGATGATCTCGAACGTATCGCGGCTCTCGCGGTCCATTTTGTTGCAAAAGGTCAGGATCGGCAGGTCGCGCAGGCGGCACACTTCGAAGAGCTTTTGGGTTTGGCTTTCTACGCCTTTGGCGCCGTCGATGACCATGATCGCCGCGTCTACGGCTGTGAGCGTGCGATAGGTGTCTTCGGAGAAATCCGAGTGGCCGGGCGTATCCACCAGGTTGAACCACTGGGTGCCAAATTCGAACGACATGGCGGACGCCGAGACGGAGATGCCCCTGTCCTGTTCCATTTTCATGAAATCCGAGCGGGAGCGGCGCGCCTCGCCTTTGGCGCGCACCTGGCCTGCAAGCTGGATCGCGCCGCCATAGAGCAGAAACTTCTCCGTCAGGGTGGTTTTGCCCGCATCCGGGTGCGAGATGATCGCAAACGTGCGGCGGCGCGCGATCTGAGGCGGCAGGGCGGGCTGGTTGTGGGCGCGGTCTAGCATGGGCGCGGGTATAGGGGGGCTTTGCCTGTGGGACAAGCGGGGGCACGCGCCTTAGGGGGTCTTGAGCCCCCAGCGGCGCGCGGGGCTTGCGCCCCGGGCGCTTGACAGGGACGGGCAAACTTGGCCTTTGCAGGCGGGCAATTTGTCAAAGGGAGCGTGGGCTATGGATTTGGGCATCAAGGGAAAGACGGCATTGGTGTGTGCGGCCTCCAAAGGGTTGGGGCGCGGCTGTGCGCAGGCTTTGGCCGAGGCAGGCGTGAACCTGGTCATCAACGCGCGCACCCCCGGGCCGTTGGAGGAAACGGCGCAGGCGCTGCGCGCCCATGGCGTCACGGTGACGGCGGTGGCGGCCGACATCACCACGGAACAGGGGCAGGCGGCGGTGCTGGCGGCCTGTCCTGCGCCGGACATCCTGGTGACCAATGCGGGCGGCCCGCCGCCGGGGATGTGGTCGGACTGGGAGCGCGACGATTTCCTTGCCGCACTTGACGCCAACATGCTGACGCCCATTGCCTTGATGAAGGCGCTGTTGCCGGGCATGATTGAGCGGGGCTGGGGCCGTGTGGTTAACATAACCTCGCAATCGGTGAAATCGCCCATTGCGGTGCTGGGCCTGTCGAATGCAGCCCGCGCCGGGCTGACCGGCTATGTGGCCGGAACTGCGCGGCAGGTCGCGCCCTTTGGCGTGACCATCAACAACCTTTTGCCGGGCATCCACGACACGGATCGGGCGACCGCGCTCGACCAAGGGGTGAGCCTTGCGCAGAACATCTCGATGGAGCAGGCGCGCACCGCCCGAGAGGAGACGATCCCGGCCCGGCGCTATGGCACGGCCGAAGAGTTTGGGGCGGCCTGCGCCTTCCTGTGTTCCACCAAGGCGGGGTTCATTGTGGGCCAAAACCTGTTGTTGGATGGGGGTGCGGTCAACCTGTCGCTGTGATCCGCGACGGGCATTGGGCAAGGAGCGGGCTCGGTAGGGCGGCCCCCTGTCCTCAGCGCAAGCACCTGTGCGCCCTGCGTTTCAGCCCATTGCGGGGCGTCCCCTTGTGCCTGCGCCATCGGGCCGCTGGTGTCGGTTGGGGTTGCAGCAGCCTGGGGTGCGGGTTAGGTCGTTGAGTGAAATGATCGGGAATAACGCCACGCCGCGCCTCGTCCTGCACGATGTGTGCCGCCAGTTCGAAGGACGGGCGGTGGTTGACCATGTTTCGTTGAGCTTGATGCCGGGGCAGGTGACCTGCCTTCTGGGCCCATCAGGCTGCGGCAAGACCACGACTTTGCGCATGGTTGCAGGCATCGACACGCCGGATGCGGGTGTGATCGAGATCGATGGGCGCCCGGTTTGTGGATCCTGTGCGCCGGTGCCGCCGGAGGGGCGGGGCATTGGCATGATGTTCCAGGATTTCGCGCTCTTTCCCCATCTTACGGTTGCGGACAATGTCGGCTTTGGCCTCCCGTCGCGGACGGGGGATCGGGCTGCCCGGATCATGGGGCTGTTGGAGCGGGTTGGCCTGGCCCACAAGGCCCAAGCCTTTCCCCATCAATTGTCAGGGGGCGAGCAGCAGCGGGTGGCCTTGGCCCGGGCGGTTGCGCCCAAACCCTCGGTCATGTTGATGGACGAGCCGTTTTCGGGTTTGGACAAGCGCCTGCGCGACGGCATTCGAGACGAGACCTTGCAAATCTTGCGCGATGAGGGGGCGGCGGTTCTGCTGGTCACCCATGAGCCGGAAGAGGCGATGCGCATGGCCGACCAAATCGCACTGATGCGCGGCGGGCGGGTCGTGCAAGTGGGCGGGCCCTACAACATCTACAATTCGCCCGTGGATGCCGAGGCTGCAGCATTTTTTAGCGATATCAATGTGATCCACGGCGAAGTTCAAGCAATGCGAA
>JBCBNR010000329.1:0-3562 GCA_039821665.1 Pseudomonadota bacterium | reverse complement strand
TTTGGGACCGGGTAAAGCACAAAGATGCAAGGCCGCTCTTGCGCACCGAGGATCCAAGAGCCACGCTGGCGCAATTGTTAGAGGCGCGCACTCCGATTTACGCCCAGGCGGATCTGGCGGTGGATGCGGGCGTTGACGACTTCTGTGTCGGCGATCTCGCGGTGGGCCTCGACGCCCGCGCTGTCTTCGATTTGGCACATTAGCACCACCTCTTGTGCGGCCAGCGCTTTGTGTTCCGTCAAGCTGCGCCGGGCATAATCGGCGGCCCGGCTGGTGCCCGCAAAGCCACGCCCGCCGGGGCCGTAATGCATGGCGCGAGCCAGCGCTTGGGCTTGAGCGGCCGAACCCACATGGGGGACCACCACGCCTGCAGCCCCTGCATCGAGCACATTTAGAATGGTCGATGGTGTGTCATCGGGCACCCGGACCACCAGCGGACAGCCCGTGGCACGGCCCGCGATCATGCACGCATCGACCTCGCCTTTACCAAAGGGGCCGTGCTCGCAATCGAGCACCAGAAAATCAAAACCCATTGTGCCCATAATCTCGATGGTGATCGGATGGGGGGTTTTGATGAAGGCGCCCAACAGGGGCTCGCGCGCAACAAGTCGGGCTTTGAAACGGGCATTTGGAGTGGGGGTGGACATGGGCTGGCCTTTGGGCTGGGCGGGGGCCCGGCCCCGGTTGGGGCCGGGTGCCTCCGGCGGGGATATTTTTGCAAAAATGAAAGCTGGCGGCCGGGATGTCTAGGGGGGATGGGATCAGCCGCGTCTGTCCCCTTGCACCCAAAGGCCGCGCACCACTGGCACGTCCCTGTCCAAATGGATGCGCACAAGGTCCGCGCGCAAGCCAAGGCTAAGCGCCCCCCGGTCCGTCAGGCGGGCGGCGAGAGCGGGGGCGGCTGTTACGGTTTTGAGTCCCAAGGCCAGATCGCCCGCCTCTTGACCCAACTTGATCGCCGCACAGAGCAGCGACGAGGGCGCATAGTCGGATGACAGGATATCCAACAGACCGGATGCGGCCAGATCGCTGGCCGCCACATTGCCCGAATGGGACCCCCCGCGCAGCAGGTTGGGCGCACCCATCATCACGGCAAGGCCCGCGTCCCGACAGGCTTGTGCTGCCTCATGGGTGGTGGGGAACTCGGCCAGACTGACGCCGTGGCCCGTGCTGTGGGCCACTTGCTGGGCGGTGGTGTCGTCATGGCTGGCCAAAACCGCGCCCAAACGCTTGCCATGGGCGACGGCCTGGGCCTCATGCTCGGCTCCGAACTGAGCCTGGATCGAATAGAGATGCTCCACATGGGCCTGAAACTCGTCCTCCGTCAGGCCGCGCTTGCCCATAAGGTACTGGCGAAATTTGGAGATGTCCCGGAACTGGCGTTGGCCGGGCGTGTGGTCCATCAGGCTGACGATGCCAACCCGATCCTCGGGCGCGAACTCTTCGAACTCGTCAACCAAGGTCTCCGAGCAGATCTCCGCGCGCAGGTGCAAAAAGTGACTGATGCGCAGGGCGCGTCGGGCGCGCAAGGCCAAGAACAGCTCGGCCATGGGGCGAGCATAGCGGATGTACTTGGTCTTTTGGCCTGTGAGGATTGATCCGATGCGCATGGCGTCGAACACGGTGGTGATGCCGACGCTCGCAAGCTCCGCATCATGGGCGGCGATCGCTTGGGCCGGGGGCCAGGTCACACCCGGGCGCGGCGACATGTGGCGTTCCAGGTTGTCCGTGTGCAGCTCGATCAGACCGGGGGCGAGCAGATCGCCGTCGCAATCAAGCGCACCTGGCGGCACGGTTGTGCCCGTGTCGATCTGTGCGATCCGATCGCCCTCGATGACCAGGGCGCCGCGCACCACCTCCGTCGGCAAAACCAGATGGGCGTTGGCCAGGATGGTTTGGGGGGCGGTCATGGCATGCTCCGTTCGGTGTGGGGTTGATCCGGGGCGGGGTTTTGTGCTGAACCGCTGCTATGACAAAGTTTCAGCGATATGCGGTCTATTACGCGCCCCCTCGCGGCGGCGCGTTGGAGGCGTTTGGCGCGGCCTGGCTGGGCTGGGATGTGCGCATCGGTGCATCGGTGTCGTATCCTCAGATCGAAGGGCTGCCCGCACCGATTTCTGAGCTGACCGCGACGCCGCGCAAATACGGCTTTCATGGCACCTTGAAGCCCCCCTTTGTGCTGGCCGACGGCTGCACACCTGCCGATCTGCGCGCAGGGTTGGAGAGGTTTGCCGCCGAAGTTTCCGCCTTTGCGTTGGAACGGCTGGTCGTCTCGCGCCTGGGCGGGTTCGTTGCCTTGACGCCTGAAGGCGATACCGGGCCGCTTAGCCGGCTGGCCTGCGGTGTGGTCGAGGCCTTGGAGGGGTATCGTGCGCCGCTCAGCGCAGCCGCGCTGGCCAAGCGGCCCGCCGCGGGTCTGAGCCCACGGCAGGAGGCGTTGTTGACACGCTTTGGCTATCCGTATGTCTTCGACCAGTTCCGCTTTCACATGACCCTGACAGGCCGCTTGGACGGGCCCGTGGCCGACGCGGTACGCGCCCGGTTGGAGGCGCATTTGGCCCCGATCCTGGCCGAGCCTGTGCCGGTCGCGGACCTGGCCCTCTTTGGGGAGGATGCGCAGGGGCGGTTTCACGAGATTGACCGGGTTCCGCTGGCCTGAGCGGCAGTGGCGCTGTCCAGCGCATCCAGAACGGCGGATACCGTGTCTAGCAGCGCGCCTGAATTGTCGATCCGAACCAGGGTCAGCCCGTCTGGCAGGACAGGGGCAGGACGGGCCAATCTGTCAGCGATCTCTTGTGCGGTTTCGCGCCCTCGGGCCTTCAGGCGCGCGGCCAGAACCTCCGAGCGTGCGGTGATGTCCAACACCAACAAGCCGGGGAGCACTTGGTTGGCCTGATCCAGAACCGCCCGAGAGAGGTTGATACACAGGGTCTCGCCACCGACGATTTGGTCCACCACCTTGTTCGGGATGCCGTAGTGCAGGCCGTGGGCCTGCCAGGACAGCACGAACGCCCCAGCTTTGAGCCGTTCTTGAAACTCGGCCTCGCTTACGCCTTCGAAGTCTTCCCCCCCCGAAGCCTCGGGACGTGTGATCACCCGGCGGGCAAGTCCGATGGTGGGACGGGCCGCGCGCACGGCTTCCATAACCGTGTCCTTGCCCGCGCCAGACGGCCCCACACAGGCAATCGCGCGCCCTGTCATGCAGCCTTGGGGGTGAACTGGCTGACGTCGCAGACCCGGTCGCATACCGCGTCGCGCGCCTGCGCATCATGGAAGATACCGATGATGGCCGCCCCCCGCGCTTTGGCCTCTTGGATCAGGTCCAGAACGATCTGGCGATTGGCGGCATCCAGGCTGGCGGTGGGCTCGTCCAGTAGCAAGGCGGGATAGGTATGGGCAAAGCCGCGCGCGATGTTGACCCGCTGTTGCTCGCCGCCCGAAAACGTCGTGGGTGACAGATCCCAAAGGGGTTGGGGGATGTTCAGTTGGTCCAGCAGCGCCTCGGCCCTGGCATGGGCCTGGTCCGAAGGGGTGCCTACGGCCGAACCTCTTTTGGCCGTAG
>JBCBNR010000328.1:0-3580 GCA_039821665.1 Pseudomonadota bacterium | reverse complement strand
GGGGGTGTGTGCTCTGGTTCGGCCAAATGCCATTTGGCCACCATACAAACCTTTGTGGGGGGGGGTCACCCGCCCCCCCTGCCCCGCGGGGGTGGGGGGGTGGCGCGTGGGACAGGGGCGGGGGCGCATCATCGGCGGCCCGCGCCCCTGTCATTGGGCTTAGTAGACGCGCTGGCGCACCTTCTCCAGGCGCTCCAGGATCTTGTCCATACGCTCGGGCTTGACCATGAACTCCTGGAAGCCTTCCATACCGGCTTTGGCCATCTCCGCCGGTGCATCGCGGTCAAAGAACTGGGCCAAACCAGCGGCGTTCGACAGCATATCAAAGCCAGCGGCCAGGAACGGATCAGAGGTGTCCACGCTAGAGGCCGAGTTCACCGGCAATTGACCCAAGGTTTCGTTGATCTGGGTCTGTACATCCGCGCGGGCCAGATAGGCCAGGAACAGCCGTGCATCATCCTTGTTCTGCGCGTTGGCAGGGATGTGGATCGTGTCCGTGGGCGCATCCTCGGCCATTGGGATGCCCGGCGTGATTTCGGGGAACTGGAAGAAGCCCAAAGTGTCGTTTGTCAGACCGGCCTCTTTCAACGGCGCCACCGCAAAGTTGCCCATCACATACATGGCCGCTTCACCCTGAACCATGGGCGCCAGCGCCTCTTGCCAGGAATAAGCGGCGTGGTTGTCGATGAAGAAGTTCGCGTCCAGCAACTCTTTCCAGTTGTTCATGGTGTTGACCACACGCTCGTCGGTCCAGGCGATCTTGCCCGCGGTCAGATCCATATGGAACTCATAGCCATTGGTGCGCAGGTTGAGATAGTCGAACACGCCTGCGGCCGTCCAAAGATACTTGGTGCCAATGGTGATCGGCGTGATGCCAGCATCATTAAGCTTTGCGCCCACCGCCTTGAACTCGTCCCAGGTGGTTGGAACATCTGCCCCCACCTGCTCGAACAGGTCTTTGCGGTAATAGATGCCCCACTGGTAGTAGGTGTAGGGCACGCCCCATTTCTCGCCATTGATCTCCATCGCTGACGCTGCGGACTTAAGGCTTTCGTTCAGGCCTTCGCTTTCCCAAAGATCTGTGACCGGCGCGAACAGGCCCGCATTGACGTAAGGCAACATCCGGTTGCCCGCATACCAATTGGCAAGGTCCGGCGCATCTGCGGTCAAAAAGTTGCGGATCGAGGTTTTATAGCCTTCGTGGTCGAACAGGTTCCATTCGACTTTGACGTCCGGGTTCTCCGCCTCGAAGCCTGCGATCAGGGCCTCGAAGGCCGCCTTGGGCGCGGGGTCAGATGTGTCGGTGTTGATGACCAGGGTCCGGGTCTGGGCAAAGCTGGCGGTAACCAGCAGCGATGCGGCGCCCAGCGCCACCAATCCGGTGCGCAGATGATCGAGCATTCGTTTCCTCCCTGAATGCACATGTTCCATATAATGGAACTTGGTTTTGATTATTGAAAACTATGAAAGCTGCTTCTAGGCTTGTCAACGCAAACGCGCATCCGTCGATCAACGGCGGAGCATGGGGGAGGAAGATGAACGCACCAGGGCGCCTGCCAGGGCACTCAGACGGGACCGTGGGCAAGGCTATGGACGTGCTCGATGCAGTGGCCGCGGCCGGGGAACCTGTGCGCTTTTCCCAATTGCTGGCCACCGGGCGCTGGCCCAAGGCCACGCTCTACCGGCTGATGCAAACCCTCACCAGCCAGGGGCTGCTCAGCCATCAGGACGGCAGCTACACGTTGGGCCTGCGTCTAATCCGCCTGGCCCATGGCGCGTGGCAACAGGCCTCGCTCGCGCCCATTGCGCAGCCTTTCATCGATCAGCTGAGCGCCGAGTTGTGCGAGACGGTGCATCTGGCGCAGATGGATCGGGGGCAGGTTCTGTATGTGGACAAGCGGGCCGCGCACAATCCCATCCCGATGTTCTCGGACGCAGGCAAGGTCGGCCCCAGTTATTGCACCGGTGTCGGCAAGGCGATGCTGGCCCATCTGCCCGAGGACGAGCTGTCCGCCGCCCTCTCCCGCCAGGCCTTTCACCCCCACACCGCACACACCCATACAGATGCAAACAGCCTGCGCGCCGAATTGGCCGAGATCCACAAAAGCGGCGTGTCCTTCGACCGCGAGGAGCACGAGCCCACGATCATTTGCGTGGCCGTCCCTATTCTCAGCCGCCATGGCACCCCCTTGGGCGCGCTGTCGGTGACATCCACCACCGGGCGGCACAGCCTGGCGGCGCTTGCCCGCCTCGCCCCTGCCCTCAAATCCACCGCCGCGCAGATCGCCGAGGCCGCCCAGGCCTGGACCTTCCCCCAGCGCGACCAAGCGACCCCCTAAAGATCGGAGAGACCCATGGGCGTGACCCTCAAAGACGTCGTCAAACGCTATGGTGACACCCAGGTGATCCATGGTGTCGATCTGGAGATTGCCGAGGGCGAGTTTTGCGTCTTCGTCGGCCCCTCGGGCTGCGGCAAATCCACCCTATTGCGCATGATCGCAGGGCTGGAGGAGACCACCGAGGGCCAGATCGCCATCAACACCCGCGACGTGACCAAGGCGGACCCCTCCGAGCGGGGCGTCGCCATGGTCTTCCAGACCTACGCCCTCTACCCCCACATGACTGTCGCCCAAAACATGGGCTTTGGGCTGAAGATGAACGGCGTGCCCAAGGCCGAGATCGACCAAAAGGTGGGCCGCGCGGCGGAGATCTTGAAGCTCGGCCCCTATCTCGACCGCCGCCCAAAGGCGCTCTCGGGCGGGCAGCGACAGCGGGTGGCCATCGGGCGCGCGATTGTGCGCGGCCCTGAGGTGTTTCTCTTTGACGAGCCCCTCTCCAACCTCGATGCCGAACTGCGGGTCGAGATGCGGGTGGAAATCAGCCGCCTGCATAACGAGCTGGGGGCGACGATGATCTACGTCACCCATGACCAGGTCGAGGCGATGACACTGGCAGACAAAATCGTCGTTCTGCGCGGGGGCGTGATCGAACAAGTGGGCGCGCCGCTGGCCTTGTATGACGACCCGGACAACCAGTTCGTGGCGGGCTTCATCGGCTCGCCTGCCATGAATTTCGTCGATGGGCGCGTGTCCGGCGGGGCGATCGACATACCGGGCCTGGCTCAGACCGTCACACCGCCCATCCAAATGCCCGCGGAGGGCAGCGACGTGGTAATCGGCATCCGCCCCGAACATGTGGAGCTGATCCCAGGCGAGGGGCTCACGATTGATCTGATCGAGCATTTGGGGGGCACCAGCTATCTGTACCTCACGACACCCACCGGCACCCGCCTGGTGGCTGAGGCGCGAGAGGACCGGACCACTGCCGAGGGCCAAGCAACCGCGCTCACCCTGCCCAGCCACCGCCTGTTCGTGTTCGACAAAGCGTCGGGCAAACGCCTGCGCTAGACCCGCCACCGCCCCTCTGGTCTAACGGGGGAAGAGGGGGAGATCATGAGCGCGGAAAAGGCCTACCAAGCGGCGCAAGCCGAGATTGCGAAGGCGGTTTCGGAGGGGGAGACGTTTGTTGACCTATCCAGCGAGACGTTTCGCGATCTTGCAGAAATCCCGCCGGAGATTGA
>JBCBNR010000327.1:0-3593 GCA_039821665.1 Pseudomonadota bacterium | reverse complement strand
ATGGCTGCAAGAGCGGTTGAGACCCATCTGCGCCCCACCCGCCCGGAGGAGCAAGAACTGTCCGGCGACCGCTTTATGCGGGTCCATGAAAAACGCACCGAGAGTGGCGATGTGGTGGGGTGCCGGGTGGACATCTCGGCGCTGAAACGCAGTCAGCGGCAGTTGGAACAAAACGCCCACGCCTTGGAGAAGGCCCATGCGGATGTGCAGCACCAGGCCCTGCACGACACCCTGACCGGTTTGCCGAACCGGCGCTATCTGGACGAACGGATCGCCCAGATGCAGCAGGAGGAAAACCCTAGGCTTGTCTTGCTGCATATCGACTTGGATCGCTTCAAGCAGATCAACGACACCCTGGGCCATGCGGCGGGGGATTTTGTGCTGACCCAGACGGCAACCCGCCTGCGTGCCGTCCTCACGCCCGAGGATTTTGCCGCGCGGATCGGTGGGGATGAGTTTGTGATTGTGCTGCGGGCCTTCAAAACTGTCTCGGAGGCGATGATCATCGCCCATGAGCTTGTGGCGTCCCTGTCCAGGCCCGTTCGGTTCGAGGGCAATCTGTGTCGTTTCGGGGCCTCCATCGGCGTGGCTTTTGACGACACGGGCAACCTGCTTGCGGATGAGCTTTTGGTGAACGCCGATGTCGCCCTTTACCGCGCCAAGGAAACCGGGCGGGGGCGGGTGGCCTATTACACCGACGATCTGCACCAGGAGGTGCTCGACAAAAAACGTCTGGCTGACGAGATTATGTTGGGGATCGAAACCGCCCAGTTCTTCCCGGTCTACCAACCGCAGTTTGACGCAAGCACGTTGGATTTTGTGGGGGCCGAGATGCTTATGCGCTGGAACCACCCCGAACGGGGCGTGCTTGCCCCCGGCGTGTTTGGCGAGGTCGCCAACGATCTGGGGGTGATGGGGGATGTGGAAGAACAGCTTTTCAAGCAGGTCTACAGGGATGTGGAAGGCCTGACCTCTCAAGGTCTCCACATCCCCAAAGTGTCTTTTAACCTGGCGGTGTCGCGCATCCTTGACCCGTCTTTGGGTCAGGAACTGTCGCGCCTGCGTGACTTTGGGACGCGCGCCACGGTCGAATTGCTCGAATCCATGTCTCTCGACCAGTTGGATCCTAAATTCGCGATGGCCATCGATGCGCTTAAAGATCAGGGGCTGCCCATCGAGATTGATGATTTCGGCAGCTGTCGTGCCTCGATTGTCGGCCTGCTGAATGTCGGCCCCACCCGGCTAAAAATCGATCAGCAATTGATCATGCCGATGCTCAAATCACCCCTGCAACAGCAACTTGTGCGCGCCATTATCGAGATCGGGCGCGCGCTCGACATCGGCGTGGTTGCCGAAGGCGTGGAGACGTTCGAGCATTGCACGGCCCTGCGCGATATGGGCTGCGATGTCCTACAGGGTTATGCGCTGGCCAAACCCATGGACGCTGCGGCCCTGTCCCAGTTTTTGCGCAGAGAAACCTGGCGCGACGCCTTTCGCACTTGGGAGCCGGAGAACTTAAGCACCCGCGCCAAAAAAACCGGCTAGGGAAACTGAGTTCCAGCGTTCACAACATCTGACCTGTGCGTTTAGGCGCGTGGCGTTGCAGCGGGTAAGCTCCGTGCTCAGTGTACATCCCGCGTCGCTTTCACAGATCGGAGCCGTCCAACCCAAGGTAAGGCCCTGACACGTCTCATGGTGCCCTTTGACGTATAGTTATCCAGGCCCCGGCTCGTCGGAGGCGCACCACATTGACTGGGATGCCCGCGCTGTCCCGCTCAGGACAGCTGATCCGCGCCTGACCGTTTTGCGCTGGGTAAGCGCCGCGCGCGGTTGGTATTCCGCGTCGCTTTGATTGGTCGGGGCACTCAAACACAAGATATGCCCTTGGCACTCCTCTGGCACCTTTTGGCCTACGTCTGTCTAGGCTCCCGGCCCATCTGAGAGAAACCATCTAGCCTCGCAGGTCTTCCCCGCCAACAGGGCTGGGGGTCGGTGAACAAACGCGTGCGGGTGGAGTTGCTGACTTCTGTCGTGACGAGTCCGGCTTCGCCGAGTGAGAGGGGATGCCAGTGTCACCGGCAAGCGCGATCAGCGCAACGGGCCTGCGGCTGTGCGACCCTCAGCGGCGCGCCCTGCGCCTGCATTCCTGGCACTCTGCCCCGTTTAGCTTGGTTTTCTCGCAAATGGCAGGGCGTCAAACAGACCCTCGCCTGCGCTATGGTCAGCCCGTTCGATGCTCAGCATTCGCAACTTAAGATCCACCCCGCCCGGTGCGGAAAAGCCCGTAAGCCGCCCCCCTGACCCCAGCACCCGGTGACACGGGACGATGATGGGCAGTGGGTTGCGGCCAAGCGTTTGACCCACCCGCCGCGACCAGGCGACATCGCCCAGATCCCGCGCGACGTCTCCATAAGTGCGCGTTTGCCCTGGGGCTATGGCGCGGGTGGCATCATACACCTGCCGGTCGAAGGGCGAGATGCCGTCGAAGGCGCATGGCAGATCCAGCAGATCTCGCGGCTCGCCCCCCAGAAGGGCAGTGATGGCCGCGATGGCCGCACTGATCGCAGGGGGCGGCGCTCCCTCTCGCCCACCTGAGCGCTTTGCGATGGCGTGCAACGTGTCCTGTCGCGTCGCCTCGGGCAGATTGGCCGCCACGATCACCTCGCCCCGCCACGCAAGGCCGCAAGGGCCGATAGCCGTGGGAAAAACCGCAAAACAGGTCATAGCCTCTAGCATAGCGTTGCCGTGCGGCCCCGTAAAAGGGGCCTGTTCGCAACATATGATCGGTTGGGTCATACCACTGTCGCAGCGTGCGGATACGCAAGCAAAATGCGATTGTTTTGTGCTGCAGTTCTTGCCCTCGTCATGGCCTCGCCGCTCGGGCCGAGCCGTTGATGCAGCCTGCCGAGCTTGTCGGGCATGCGATCCTGCCCGCGCCATCCTTCAGCGCACCGCCTAAGGATGCGCCCTTTGATGCCTTTGTCACGGGCAAGTTTCTGCGTGCGGACGCCCGAGTTGAGGTGCCCCTCTCCGTGCCCGGACCGCTGGGGATGCCCACACCGTTTTTGGGCCAACCGATGCAAGGCCTCTCGGGCTTTGCCGAGCAACGCCACGGGGATGGCAGCCTTTACGGGGTGCTCGACAATGGCTTCGGGGCCAAGCTGAACTCCCCTGATATCCTGCTGTCCTTTGTGCGCCTGAGGCCGAATTTCGACACCGGGTCCGTAGAGGTGGTGGAGCGGGTATGGCTTCACGATCCGGACCATTTGGTGCCCTTTCGCATCGCCTATGAAGGGACGGCGCGGCGCTATCTGACCGGTGCGGATTTCGACCCAGAATCCCTTCAGGTGATCGGCGATGAGGTTTGGATCGGTGACGAGTTCGGGCCCTATCTTATCTCCGCCACCTTGGAGGGGCGGATCACCGGGGTGTACCCCACTACGTTGGACGGTGAGATCTTACGCTCCCCCGACCATCCGGCGCTGCGGGTGGGTGTGCGCCCAGGCGAGCATTGGCGCGTCCCGCGTTCGGGCGGGTTCGAGGGGTTGTTGCTGCAAGACGGTATGCTTTGGGCGATGCTGGAAAAACCGATC
>JBCBNR010000326.1:0-3620 GCA_039821665.1 Pseudomonadota bacterium | reverse complement strand
AGATCGTCGCAAAACAGCAGAAACCGGGCCTGCATCTGGGCAAGCTGAGCAAGCAGCCGCGATAGGCTGGGTATGTCCTCGCGCTGGATCTCCACCAGTTTGAGGCCCGGATGCAGGGCCGCCGCCTGGGCATGGGCGGCCTTGACCAGAGAGGATTTCCCCATCCCACGGGCGCCCCACAGCAGCACGTTATTGGCCGCAAAGCCTTGGGCGAATTGCACCGTGTTCGACAAGAGCGTGTCGCGCGCCCGGTCGATGCCATGCAACAGGTTCAACGGCACGCGATTGACCCTCGTCACGGGCGCCAGGCGATCCGGCTCGGTCTGCCAAACAAAAGCATCCGCGCTGTCCAGGTCCGGTGCGGGTGCGGGTGGCGGGCTGATCCGCTCTAACGCTGCGGCGATGCGCGCGACCCCTTCTGCCAGATCGTCTGCGCTCATCACGGGTCTTTGGGGGTGTCCATGGCGGTGCTAGGCTCGGCTTCGGCCTCGTCCGCGGCGTCTTCGTCGTCGTAATAGCCATCTTCGCGCAACTGCGCCTCGCGCTTGTTCTCGACGATGCGCACCAATTGGATCGACACTTCGTACAGCATGTAGACCACGACAAAGAGGATGATTTGCGTGATCACATCAGGCGGCGTGACAACAGCGGCCAACACAAGGATGCCCACCACCGCATATTTGCGCATCTCGCCCAACCCTTGGGCGGAAACAAGGCCCGCCTTGCCCATCAAGGTCAGAAGAACGGGCAGTTGGAAGCACAGGCCAAAGGCGATGATGAACTTCATCGTAAGGCTCAGATACTCCGCCGCTGAGCCTTGGAACGCGATGGACGCCGCATCGCTGACAATCTCGCCCTCGGCCGGTACAGCGCCCTGCTGGAAGCCCAGGAAGAAATCAAACGCAAGCGGCGTGACCACATAGAAGGCGAAGGCCGCACCCATGAAAAACAGCACGGGAGAGGCGACGAGAAAGGGCAAGAACGCGTTCTTTTCCTGGCGGTACAGGCCCGGGGCCACAAAGCGCCAGAGCTGATAGCTGATATACGGAAAGGCCAAAGCGAACCCGCCCAACAGCGAGATGCGGATCGCGACCATAAAACCCTCTTGCAGCTTGATGAAGATCAGCTCGCAATTTTGGCCGTCCAAGGACAGGGCCTGGCACAAAGGGTTGGTGAGGAAGTTGAAGATAGGGTTCCAAACCGTGAAGCACAGGATCATGGCGATCAAAAACGCCACGACTGAATGGATCAGGCGGTTCCGCAATTCGGCCAAATGCTCGATCAAAGGGGCGGTGCTGTCGTCGATTTCGTCCACGGCCATGGGCGGAAGTCCTAAGTTTTGTCCGCTGGGGCGGTGGCGGCGGGGGTCTTTGCGGCAGGCGCGGGCGTCTGGGCCCGCTCAGGCTCTGCCTGAGCTTGCGGCGCAGGCGCCGCATCTGGCGCGGACGCGCCAGGGGCCTTGCTGGCGCTCGCCCCGGTGGCCGCAGCGCCTGTCACAGCGCCACCTGTGGCCGCCGATTTGGCATAGGTTGTGGCAGCACTGGTGGCGCTGTCCAGCCCAACCTTGTTGAGCGAGTTCAGCCCAGACGCTGCGTCCTTGAAATCCTTGGCCGCGTCTTTCACGCCCGCCTCATCGGCCGCAGCCTCCATCGAACGTTGAAACTCCCGTGCCATTCCGCGCGCTTTGCCCACGAACTGGCCCACCGTGCGAAACATTCCAGGCAGGTCCTTGGGTCCCACCACGATCAGCGCCACGATGCCGATCACAATCAGCTCTAGCCAGCCGATGTCAAACATCCACGCCCCTTTCGCGTCAGCTTTTCAAGCGGCCTCAGACCTTGTCCTTCTCGGCCTCTGGGGTCACGTCGCGGGCTTGGGCGACGGCCTCTTCCGAGCCCTCTTCCAGCTCTTTCTTACCGTCTGCCACACCTTTCTTGAAGCTCGAGATGCCCTTGCCCACCTCGCCCATCAAGTTCGCGATCTTGCCGCGCCCAAACAGCACGAGCACGACAATGGCGATCAGCAGCAGACCGGGCAGGCCGATATTGTTCAACATGGATGCTCTCCGATCCCAATTAGGCCCGCAGGCGCGGGCTGTGTTCCTTTGATCCCCCTATCTATGCCGCCCGGGCAGAAGGATAAAGACCCCTTGCGCATACCCGCACCGAATTCTGTCAAATCCTCAAGGCTTTTGGGGTCTGCGCACCCAACCCATTGAGGATTTGTTAACGCGCGCGCCTCAAGACGCGACCGGTGGGGCCGCGATGTGGGAGAGCTTTGATGCGTAGATCGGAAATTGGAGCCATGGCGGTCGCACCGCCAGACCGCTCAGCACTACAGGGCGCCGTGCTTGCCGCGGCCCTCGGCTGGGCCAGTGTGTGGGTCCAAGGGGTCCAAGCCCAAACCCTCAAGGCCCCGCGCGACACGGCCATGTCCTTACCCGCAGAAGTCGAGGATCTGCGCGCGCAAATGACAGAACTGGACCATGCCGCCCGCCTGCGCATGCTGGTTGCCCGAATGGGTGCTGCCCAATGTCTGATCTCCTCAAACCTCGACCGGGCGGCAAATCAAGCCCGCTACAGCGCCGCGCGGGAGGAGTTTTTGCGCGTCCACACCGCCTTGCACGATGGCGACCTGACCCTCGATATCCGGGCGGAGCGGAATGCACGTGTGCTCAGCGTTTGGCACCAGCTCGACAGCGCTTGGTCCAAGTTGGAGGCGGCGTATCGCGGCAAAGCCAACCCTCAAACCATTCTGCCCCTTCACCAAAATGCGGCCCAGGCCGCCAACGATCTGGTCGCCGAAATGCGTGCGGTGCGCGCGCCCCATATGGGCCCGTCGGGCATGCAAACCGCACTGATGGTCGATCTTTATCAACGCCAGGTCATGCTCGCCCAAGCGATCATCCACCAAACTTGTCTGATCTATGCGCAGACCACACCAGACGATGCGGCCCAGAAAACGCTGAAAGAGACGTTGCCCGTTTTCGAAGGATCGCTTCAGGCGTTCATCTCTGGCATGCCGTCGGCAGGCGTGGCCCCACCGCGCGACGCATCCTTGCGCGGCACGCTGATGGATGCCGCCCGTGTCTGGCAGGACGTCGCCCCCCTGGCCACGCGCATCGCCAATGACAATTCCGCAAACCGCTCGGATATTCTCAAGATCCTTTCGGGTACGGAGACCTTTATGCCCTTTATGGCCGAGGCCGCATCCCTGCTGCGCGCGCCATCGCAACAGCTGTAGCGCGGGTCAGCCCCAGGACAAGATCGCCCCAAAAACGACGGGGCCGTGCCGTCACACCGGCTCGGCCTCTGTCACATAGATACTTTTGACTTTGCTTTGCGTCGCACAGGGGAACACCAGGCACCGATCCCGCCGCAGCGACAGCCACAAAGCTGTGCCCGCGTGGGGCAAGAATACCCCCGGCACGCTGGCCTTGAGCAATGTATCGCCCGCCTCCATCCGCAAGGTCACCAGGCTTTCCGAGCCCATGAACCGCGCCTCGACCACATGCCCCCGTCCAGGCACCCCATCCTGCGCAGTGGGCAGCGGCCCCTTGCCCTGGCGGTCGAAGTCGAGCTTAAGATGCTGGGGCCGGATTACAATCTCCACATCCACCC
>JBCBNR010000325.1:0-3640 GCA_039821665.1 Pseudomonadota bacterium | reverse complement strand
ATTCTTTTGGGGGCACCGCTGCGCGCCTCAAGCTGCACAACGCCCAAGACCGGGTAGGAGAATTGAACCGCAAAGCGGCCCAGATCGGCCGGGCGGTCGCAGACAGCGTGGACCGCGATGTGGTCGTTGCAGGCTCTGTCGGGCCCACGGGCGAGTTGTTGGAGCCTGTTGGAAACCTCTCTCACACCGAAGCGGTGGCGCTATTCAAAGACCAGGCCGAGGCTTTGATGGAAGGGGGCGCTGATGTGTTGTGGGTCGAGACGATCTCGGCCCCTGAAGAGCTGTTTGCGGCGGCCGAGGCGATTGCCGCTGTTGAGGCGCCCTGGTGCTGCACCATGAGCTTTGACACCGCAGGGCGCACGATGATGGGGGTAACCTCGCGCCAGATGGTGGAGTTGGTGGCGGAACTTTCGCACAAACCTTTGGCCTTCGGGGCCAATTGTGGGGTCGGCGCGTCCGACTTGTTGCGCACAGTCCAAGGCTTTTCCGCCGCGGGCCCTGACATTCCGGTGATCGCAAAGGGCAATGCGGGCATCCCGAAATTTGTGGATGGTCATGTGCACTATGACGGCACACCAGAGTTGATGGGCGATTATGCAGTGATGGCGCGCGACAGCGGGGCCAGGATCGTCGGGGGGTGTTGTGGCACAACGCCTGCGCACCTGAAGGTGATGCGCGCGCGTCTTGATGCCTCGCCCAAGGGGCCAAGCCCGACCTTTGACGAAATTACCACCAAAATGGGCCCGTTTTCATCCGAGAATGATGGCACCACATCGCACAATGCGCCCTCTCGCGTGCGCAGACGCAGGCGGGGTTAAAGCGCTTGGTCGGTTTATCACCAGCTTTTGTCGATTTCGCCTTAGCACTCGGGCGTGCTGGGGCGGATGGTCGCGTAACTGCGCATCAGCGCATCTGTTGAAAGGCCTTGCGTCATGTCTGACGAAGAAGAAGATATCATCCTCTCCGAGCTTCCCGATGAAGAGCTTGTGCCACAGATGTTCGACGACCTCTATGATGGCCTGAAAGAGGAAATCGAGGAATCGGTCAACATCCTGTTGGAGCGGGGCTGGCAGCCCTATGACATCCTCACCAAGGCGTTGGTCGAAGGGATGCGTATCGTGGGCAACGACTTCCGAGACGGTATCCTTTTCGTGCCGGAGGTTCTGCTTGCAGCCAATGCGATGAAGGGTGGTATGACGATCCTCAAGCCGCTGCTGGCCGAAACCGGCGCGCCGCGGTTGGGCAAAATGGTGATCGGTACCGTGAAGGGCGACATCCATGACATTGGCAAAAACCTTGTGTCGATGATGATGGAAGGGGCCGGCTTTGAAGTGGTGGATCTGGGCATCAATAACCCGGTTGAAAACTACATCGAAGCGGTGGAGAAGGAAGACGCTGATATCCTTGGCATGTCGGCCCTTTTGACCACCACAATGCCCTATATGAAGGTCGTGATCGACACGATGGTCGAGAAGGGCATGCGCGAGGATTACATCGTGCTTGTGGGCGGTGCGCCTTTGAATGAAGAATTTGGCAAAGCCATTGGCGCGGATGCCTATTGCCGGGACGCTGCCGTGGCAGTGGAGACGGCCAAGGACTTCATGGCGCGCAAACACAACCAAATGGCGTCGGCTTGAGCCTTTACGGGCAGACGTTTTCCCAGGTCCATAGCGACGCGTTTGCGTCGTTCTGGACCCCAGCTTTCGCGGGGCTGATCCGCGCAATCAAAGCAACCTCGCCATTGCCGCGCCTCGTCGATCTGGGCTGCGGCGATGGGCTGTGGATGTCCACAGCGCAAGGCGAGGGGATCGAGACGCGGGGCTGCGATGTCTCGCTGTCGATGCTGGCGCTTGCGGCGGATCGGGGCCTTGATGTCGTTGGATGCTCTGCCAAGGAAATGGATCTAAGCCATGCCACAGCGGTCACGGCTTTGGGCGAGGTTTTGTGCTATGCGCACGGGTCGGAGGGCGCACAAGACGGTGGACATGACGGTGGACAGTGGCGTGCGGTCATGGCCAAAGCCGCACGGGCACTGCCCCTTGGCGGGCTGTTCATTTGCGACCTTTTGGGGCTTGAGACGCCGGTACGCTCGGCCAGCCATGACGTGGGCGGGGGGCGCACGCTTTCGGTCAACAGCCACCTGGACGGGCGCGATATGTGCAGGGAGATTACGGTGGCACAGGATGGGGCTGTGGTAAGCTCTGAGCGGCATGTGCAGACCCTGATAGACCCGGCCGAGGTGTTGGCCGAGGGCACGCGACTTGGCTTTGATCTGCGCCTCAGCGACACCCTTGCCGGGTGTCGCCTGCTTCCGGGGCGCTTTGGGGTTTGGGCGGTGCGCATATGATCGAAGACAGCACATTGACGGAAACAGGCCTTGCCGCCAGCGGGCAGGGGCGGGTTTTGATCATCGCGTGCGGGGCGCTTGCGCGCGAGATCCTGGCGCTGAAATCCGCCAATGGCTGGGATCACATGGATCTGACCTGCCTTCCCGCAAAGTTGCATCTTTACCCCGATCAGATCACCGATGCGGTACGTGCCTCCGTCGCTGAGCACCGCGCGCGCTATGAGACCATTTTCGTGGCCTATGCGGATTGTGGGACAGGGGGCCTGTTGGACGCCGCCTGCACTGACATGGGGGTGGAGATGATCGCAGGGCCCCATTGCTATGCCTTCTTCGATGGCAACGAGGCTTTCGCCGCGCGCGGCGAGGCTGAGATGACGGCGTTCTTCCTGACCGATTTTCTGGTGCGCCAATTCGATGCGTTTGTGTGGCGTCCCATGGGCCTGGACCGTCATCCTGAATTGCGCGACATGATGTTCGGCAATTACGAGACGCTGATCTACCTTGCCCAAACCAACAACCCAGAGCTGGACCGCCTTGCGCAGCAGGCCGCCCAACGGCTGGGCCTTGCCTATCAGCGGCGCTTTACCGGCTATGGCGACCTGGCGACGGCCTTGGGTCGGTTTGATCAGACCTGATCGCGCCGCTCCAAGTCGCGCAAGAACACCACGAAGATGCAGCCCGACACCAATTCGATGGCCAGGGCTTTGAGCAGAAACTGCGCGGTGCTTCCTCCATCCAAAAGGTCGTAGATCACACCCACAAGGGTCGCGGCTGAGATGAAGCCAGACACAAAGACCGCCCCATAGGTCAGCCATTTTCGCACCACGGAGCGACCAGGATCCCCGGTCCCCGCAAGTGCGGCTGTATACCGATAGCTGGCCCATAGGATGGGGCCGCTGACCACAAGTACCGAAAGGTTATAGCGCAAGAACCGCCAGCCCGAGCGTGTGACCTCTGGCTCGAATGCGTATTCGATCGCGATGTGAAGCAAAAACACAAAGCTGGTCGAGGCAAATGCGAGGGCTGTGAACTGGACAAGGTACAAAAACGCATCGCGCGCACTGAAATAGGGGGTGGGTCTGGGAACAGGCGGCACGAAGGGTTGCTGGTCAAAGGCATCCAATGCGGTTGCAATCTCTTTGGCCGACCAGTTGGCCCTGGTCAGCGCCTGTGCAATCGCCTCACGCGACTTGCCCGCGCTAAGCGCGTCGCGGACAAAATCGCGCAGCAGGTCTGCTTGGCTCACAGATACTCCGCCCGCACCAGACCGTATTTCGCCATCTTCTCGTTGAG
>JBCBNR010000324.1:0-3650 GCA_039821665.1 Pseudomonadota bacterium | reverse complement strand
TCGTAAAATCAATAGCTTATCGATAACCTGAAGGATGCTGTTGTATACAACCTGTGGATAAAGATTCTCATCGCCCATCCCTTTAAAACGATCCACACCCCATTTCTGGCATTACTCACACGCAAAGGCTGTGCACAGATTGTTGTAAAACTGTCGTAAAACCTACCACTTGCGCACAGGGTCATTCGCTTCCACACCTATCCCCATCTCTGACCACAGATTGTCCACATGGACCAAAAACAGAACATCTTGCGTTTGGTGCTCGCTTCGGATGCCACCGGTGACACAGTCTCTGCGGCCAGTGCGGCGGTGACGTCCCAGTTTGAGGCGTTGGATGTGCGGGTCAAACGGTTTCGGTTCGTGCGCAGCCAAGCAGCAGTGACATCCGTTCTCTCAGCGATCGATCATCAAACGGATGTTGTTCTCTACACCCTGTCCGACAGGGACCATGCGGATCAAGTCGCCCTTCACTGTCAGGCGGTTGGGGCGAAGGGTTTCGCGCTTCTCGATCCGCTGTTTCAAGCAGTCGCTGACGTGACCAAGCAAAAGCCTGAACTGAAACCAGGGGGGCAGTACGCCCTGAACACCCAGTATTTTGATCGGGTGGCAGCGATAGACTATGCGATTTCCCATGATGATGGGTTGTCGTCTTCCTATCTCGACCAGGCCGATGTGCTGGTGTTTGGAATAAGCCGCACCTCAAAAACGCCGACCTGTATTTACCTTGCGTATCAGGGGATCAGGGCGGCCAACATTCCCTTGGTCCTCAATCAGCCGCTCCCGGCCGACATCTTAGCCCGTCTCAAAAGCGGGATGCGAGCGGTTGGTCTGGTTGCCTCGGTCGCCCGGTTGGCCCAAGTGCGCCAAAATCGCCTGTTGGCCTTGGGCCAAGGGAGCTTGGATGATTACACCGATCGCGGGTATATTCAGGAGGAGTTGGTCGCCGCACGTCTCTTTTTCGAGAAATACAAGATCCCGGTTATTGACGTGACCCGCCGATCTATCGAAGAAACGGCAGCCGCGATCCGAGAGCAGGTGTTGGACCAAAACGAGTGATGGCAGACCCCCTTATCCTAGCGTCCCAATCCAGCGCCCGCCGCGATATGCTTGTGGCCGCAGGTGTGCTTGTCGAAACTTGCCCAGCCAAAATTGACGAGCCTGCCTTGCGCCAAGCATTGGACGCGGAAGGCGCCAAACCACGCGATCTGGCTGATGCCTTGGCCGAAGCGAAAGCTCAGAAAATCGCCCGTCGGTTTCCCCAGGCCGTGGTTTTGGGGGCCGACCAAGTGTTGGTTCTAGAAGACCTTGTTTTTGAGAAGGTAAGCACAGGTGATGCCGCGCGAGAGGTTTTGAAGACCCTGTCAGGCAAACGCCACACCCTTTTATCAGCGGCTGTGATTTACGAGGGTGGCGCCCCGGTTTGGCGCACGGTCACTCAGGCGCACATGCATATGCGCCCCCTTTCAGATGCGTTCTTGGATCAGTATCTGGACGCTACTCTCCCAGACATTCTGCACTCCGTCGGGTGCTATCACCTGGAAGGGCTGGGCGCGCAGCTTTTTGACCGGGTAGATGGTGATTACTTCACCGTCCTTGGCCTGCCGCTTTTGCCGATCTTGGGTTTTTTGCGCAGCCGGGGCATGTTGCCCGCATGAACGACACCATTCCCCTGGCAGGCGTTATTGGCTGGCCTATTCATCACAGCCGCTCGCCCAGTTTGCATGGGTTTTGGCTGCAGCGCTATGGCCTGAGTGGCCATTACATTCCCATGCCGATCTCGCCAGAGGATCTGGAAAGCGCGTTGGTTTCCTTACCAAAACTTGGGTTCAAGGGCATCAATGTCACCCTTCCGCATAAGGAACATGTCTTAAGCCTCGCAGCAGAGGCAACAGACACGGCCAAGGCGATCGGGGCTGCGAACACACTGACCTTCCTGCCCCAGGGTGGGTTCGAGGCAGATAATACGGACGCGTACGGATTTATAGAGAATCTCAAATCCGGTGCGCCCACATGGTCCGGTGCCGCTCAGACCCACCTGGTGCTGGGTGCGGGCGGGGCTGCTCGCGCTGTTTTGGTGGCCCTGTTGCAAGAGCGGGCAAACACCATCCTGTTGACCAACCGGACACGCGACAGGGCAGAAAACTTGGCCGAAGCCTTTGGGCCTCGCATCCAAGTGGTGGACTGGGAAGATGCATCCGACGCTGTGGCACACGCCGATCTGATCGTGAACACGACATCGCTTGGCATGTCCGGCCATCCGCCCCTGCCGCTGTCCTTGGATCTCGCCCGTGAGGGCACTTTGGTAACAGATATCGTCTACACACCCCTCGCAACCCCGTTGCTTAAGGACGCACAGCACCGCGGCCTTCCGATCGTGGATGGTGTGGGCATGTTGCTGCACCAAGCTGTGCCAGGTTTTGCCAGGTGGTTTGGTGAGCAGCCAAAGGTGGATGAAGACTTGCGCAAGGCCGTTTTGGGATGAGCCATCTGATCGGTCTCACAGGGTCCATCGGCATGGGGAAATCCACAACGGCGCAGATGTTTGCACAGCTTGGCGTGCCGGTTTGGGATGCGGATGCGGCCGTTCATAGGCTTTATCAAACGGACGCGCCAGGATGGCAGGCCATCAGGCAGCTTGTACCACCCGCCGCGACCCCTGCTGGTGTGGACCGTCAGGTGCTAAAGGCCCATATCGCGCAGGACGCAAGCCTTCTATCCCAGATCGAAAATGTCATTCACCCCCTCGTTCGCGCGGACCGGGATGCCTTTATCGCAGCGCAAACCGCGCCTATCGTCCTGTGTGACATCCCCCTGTTGTTCGAGACGAATGCGCAAGACGCCTTTGACACCGTGGTTGTCGTCACCGCCCCGGCAGAGGTGCAAAAGGCCCGCGTTCTTGCCCGACCTGGTATGACCCTCGACCAGTTCACGCGGATTTTGGCCGCGCAAATGCCCGATGAACAAAAGCGCGCTCGCGCAGATTATGTGATCGATACGGGCGAAGGCATGGATGCGGCATCCGCCCGGGTGGCACAGGTTCTCGCTCAGATAAGGCAGGTGGCAAATGCGTGAAATTGTATTGGATACCGAGACGACGGGCCTCGACCCCAAAGGCGGTGACCGGATCGTGGAAATCGGCGCCGTTGAATTGATAAATCACCTGCCCACAGGCCGGACCTATCACCAGTACATCAATCCGGAACGCAACATGCCGGCAGAGGCGTTTGCAATCCACGGTATTTCCGAGGAGTTCCTGGCCGACAAACCAGTGTTCAAAGACATAGCGCCTGCATTTGTGGCATTTGTCGGCGAGGCGAAGCTGGTGATCCACAATGCCGCCTTTGACATGAAGTTCCTCAACGCCGAGCTGGGTTGGGCGGGGTTCCCAATTCTGCCGATGGACCAGTCCCTCGACACGCTCGACATTGCTCGCAAACGGTTTCCGGGGGCGCAAAACTCGCTGGACGCCCTGTGCCGCCGGTTCAACGTGGACAATTCCATGCGTGAAAAACACGGGGCCCTGTTAGACAGCGAGATCTTGGCAGAGGTTTACCTGGAACTTGTGGGCGGCCGTCAGCCCGGCCTTACCTTGGATGTCGGCGCAGGTCCTGTGCAAACCAGTGGACCTGCGCAAGCCATGCCAACCGCAC
>JBCBNR010000323.1:0-3652 GCA_039821665.1 Pseudomonadota bacterium | reverse complement strand
CTGCGACCTGTGCGGCCTCCTCCGCCCCATCAGAGGCTGCGAAAGCCGCCTGCATCAGCGACACGATCTGCGCCTCGCGCCCAGTTGCACCCTGTTCGTAGTTCATCCCACCCTCCTGCATTTGCAGCGTTCATTTGCGACCAGATGTCGCCATGGGGCAAGTCAGCCCCCTTGCCCCCAAGCTATGAGCGGCAAAACTTGACGAGGTCCGATGAAGATCATCTCGCTTACCCTTTGGTCCGTGCCGCTCACCAGTCACGAGACCTATTATATGGCCTCCGGCAAGTCCTGCGCGACCGTCGAGACGGTTGTTTTGCGCGTCCAGACCGATGAGGGGCTGTCCGGCTGGGGCGAGGTTTGTCCCATCCCCCATTACCTGCCCGCCTATGCCAAGGGTGTGGCCCCCGCCCTAGAGGAACTGGCGCCGGTTCTTCTGGGCCAGGATCCGCGCGGGGCGGAGGCGTTGATGGCACGGGCGGACGCCCATTTGATCGGACATCACTACGCCAAATCAGCCCTCGACATCGCCCTGTGGGATGTAACCGCGCAAGCGGCGAACCTGCCGCTTTATGTGATGTTGGGCGGCAGGCGCGCCCAGGATCTGCCGCTGTATCATTCCATCACCTGCATCGACCCTGACGAGATGGCGCGCATGGCGGTGGACGCCTACGGCACCGGCATCCGCCAATTCCAGGCAAAGCTTGGCGCCGATGCGAACTGGGAGGCGGACGTCGCGCGCTTGCGCAAGGTGAGGGAGGCCGTGGGCCCGGGACCCATCGTCTATGGAGACTGGAATTGCGGGTCGACCAAACTGGACGCGACCCGGGTGGGCCGCGCGGTGCGTGACCTAGATGTCATGCTGGAACAACCCTGCCAAACGATCGAGGAATGCGCCGCGGTGCGCAACGCCACAGGCTTGCCCATGAAGCTGGATGAAAGCGTCCATGATTTCGACAGTCTGGCCAAAGGGCAGCACCTGGGGTGTATGGATGTGATAGCGCTTAAGCTGTCGAAATTCGGCGGGCTCAGCGCCAGCCGGCGCGCGCGCGATCTGTGCGCGCAGTTCGGCACCAAGATGTGTGTGGAATGCACCTGGGGTTCGGACATCGTGACCGCAGCGGCCCTGCACCTGGCCGCGTCCACAGACCCGCGCTTGGTGCAAAACGTGTGCGACCTGGCAGGCTATGTCGCCCCTCGCCTCGTCCCCAATGTCCCCACGAGAGAGGGGGGGCGCATCAAGGTGCCCACAGGGCCCGGCCTAGGCGCGACCCCCGATCTGGATGTCTTGGGCACACCCATTGCCACGATAGACTGAAGCAGCACCCTAATCCTGCTCACCGGGACGTGACTGGCCCCGCTTTGGCAAAACCGTAGGGTAAGGCGATCAACCGACCCGAGGACCGCCATGCCCCGCCTGACCTTTGCCGCCGTGCTGAGCACCTTCTTTGCCCTGATCCCTTTGTCCGGCCTGCCTGCATTTGCCTGCGGTCCCGACAGCGATTGCATGTTGGGCGACCGCCCGTATCGCATCCAAATGCCCCAAGGGGTCAGCAACCCCGGCGCCATCATCTTTGCCCATGGCTATCGCGGCTCCCATCTCGGGACGATGCGCAACAAGAACCTGCGTGCGGTCGCCGACAGGCTGGGCGTCGCGTTTGTCGCGGTAAAATCCTATGCCGAGGATTGGCGCATTCCCGGTACCCCGTCGGACATGGGCACCGATGGCGCGGTCGAGCTGCTTTATTTCGACCAATTGGTGGCCGACCTGGGCAGTCGCCACGGCATCGACACCAGCCGCCTGATGCTGACCGGCTTTTCCGCAGGCGGGATGCTGGTCTGGCAAATGGCCTGCGACCGGGGCGACAGCTTTGCGGCCTTTGTGCCCATCGCTGGCACGTTTTGGGGCGAGATCCCGCAAACCTGTGCCACGGCCCCGGCCAACCTGATCCACATCCACGGAACGGGCGATCGGATTGTGCCGCTGGAAGGACGGCCCATTGGCCAAACCCACCAGGGCAGCGTCACCGGTGCCTTGGCCTTGGCCCGACGCTTGGGCGGCTTTACCACACCACAGCCGGTGCCTGCGCCCGATCTTGATTGCACCGCCGAGACGGCAGCGGATGGCGCCCTGCTGGAGGTTTGCCTGCACCCTGGCGGACACTCGGTTAAATCCGCCTGGATCGAGCGGGCCTGGCAGCGGTTCGAGCAAACGGGCGCGCTTTGACCCCATCCGCCAAAGCGGGGGGTTAGCGCGGCATGGGCAGCGCGCCCGATTTATAGGCGCTCCAATCCTTGATGTCCGGGTAATGGTCCATCCGCCATTTGCGCACCAAAGGGTTCATCGTGCGCCGGAACCATAGGGGGTTGAGCGCCATCAACGTCATGACCGGATAGCCATAGGGCAGTTGCGGTGCCTCGTCGGCGGGGTAGGTTTGCAACAGGGGAAAGCGCCGGTCGGGCTTGAAATGATGATCCGAATGGCGCTGCAGGTTGATCAGCAGATAATTGGTCATCTTCTGGGCCGCGTTCCAGGAATGGCGCGGGGCCACAGGCTCGTACTTGCCTCCGCCCAGATGGCGGCGGGTCAGGCCGTAATGTTCGACATAATTCACCAGCTCAAGCTGTAAGATGGCCACAAAGGCCTGCAAGCAAAACAACATCACAGCCCAAGCCCCGCCGATCAGCCAAGCGAGGACCAGCATGGCAACGCCCGCCCCCACATAGCGCCAAAACGGATTGCGCCGGTGCCAAATGGGCAGGCCCCGGCGGGCAAGAAGGCTCGCCTCCACCTCCCAGGCCGAGCGCAATTGCCCCCAAACCACCCGAGCAAAGAACCGATAGAAATGCTCGTTATAGCGTGCGGTCACCGGATCGCGCGGCGTGCCCACATAGCGGTGGTGCACCAGGACATGCTCGCTCTTGAAATGGCCATAGAGGACTAGGGCCAGCAACCCTTCGCCCAGGCGCTGCTCGGCCCGGTTGCGCTGGTGGACCAGTTCATGGGCATAGTTGATCCCGATCGAGCCAGAGGTCACACCGGCCACAACCATCAACCAAACGCGTTCGGAAAAGGACAGGTGGTCGGTCCAACTGACGACCATGAGCGGACCAAAGATTAAGGCAGCCTGGATCGGCAACCAGATCAAGGTGATCAAGCGGTAAGGGGTCAGAGAGACGGTTGTATTGGGGTCGATGTTGCGCTGATCTACGCCCACGAACCTGTCCAAAACGGACATCACGATCCAGCCATAGATCGGGATGACTGCGATGAACCATCCGCCCCACAGGCACGCCGCGATCATCATCGGCACAAAAAGCATCGACATCCAAAACGGCAGCGCTTGGACCAGGCCAACACTCTGCCAGGGGGTATGGGTTTGCGTGGAGATGTCGGTCATCTGCGGCTCGTCAATGGATCCTGACCTTAGGTTTTCGTTCGGCGGCTTTTCATTCGGTGCGTTTACGTAGCGCGAGGCTGGCCCAAGGCTGAGGCTTTTTGCGTCTCCAAGCAAGACCTTCCCAAACGAAAGGCCTTGGCAAAGACGGTGGGCAGATCCCCTGCCCGTGTGCGCTGGAAACCGGGGCCCGCTTGGGCGACAGGTGCGGCCATCACGGTTAATTGCAGGTGAAAATGGGTGAATGTGTGGCGCAC
>JBCBNR010000322.1:0-3666 GCA_039821665.1 Pseudomonadota bacterium | reverse complement strand
GTCCACATCCTCGATGGTGTTCTCCAACCAAAAGAGGGGTGCGATTTCCACGATGCCCCCGATGCTGACCACCGTCAGCGAGAAGGCGAGCAGCAGGGTGGGGCTGCGTTCCAAAATGACGTGTTTGTCGATCAAAGCCATCGGTTACGTCCTTATTCAGCGGGAAGGGCAGCGGGGGCGGAAGTGACCCCGGCAGGTGGTGTCAGTTGGTCGATGGACTGGGTCACCGGCGCGCGGCTGCGGATGGTCATCCACATGTTCCAGCACATGATGCCCGCCCCTGCGAGGTAGAGGACCCCGCCCAGGCTGCGCACCAGATACATCGGAAACTTCGCGCGCACCGTGTCGGCAAAGCTGTTGACCAGGAAGCCTTGGTCATCGACCTCGCGCCACATCAAGCCTTCCATGATGCCGCTGACCCACATCGAGGCCGCGTAAAGAACGATCCCGATCATGGCGAGCCAGAAGTGCCAGTTCATGGCCGCCGTGGAATACATCGCCCCACGGTTCCAAAGGCGCGGTGTGAGAAAATAGATCATTGCGAAGATAATCATCCCGTTCCACCCAAGAGCCCCGGAATGCACATGGCCCACGGTCCAGTCGGTATAGTGGCTTAGGCTGTTAACCGCGCGGATCGACATCATCGGCCCCTCGAAGGTGGACATCCCGTAAAAGGCAAGGCTTGCCACCAAAAAGCGGATGATCGGATCGGTGCGGATCTTGTCCCACGCGCCATTCAGCGTCATCAGACCGTTCATCATGCCCGCCCAACTGGGCATCCACAGCATGACCGAGAACACCATCCCAAGGGTCGAGGCCCAGTCGGGCAGGGCGGTATAGTGCAGGTGGTGGGGGCCTGCCCAGATATACAGAAAGATCAGCGCCCAGAAGTGCACGATCGACAGTTTGTAGCTGTAGACCGGGCGGTTGGCCTGTTTGGGAACATAGTAATACATCATGCCCAGAAAGCCGGCGGTCAGAAAGAAGCCGACCGCGTTGTGGCCGTACCACCACTGGGTCATGGCGTCTTGGACGCCGGCAAAAAGCTGAACAGACTTGCTGCCGAACAGGCTGACCGGCACGGCCAGATTGTTGACGATGTGCAGCATGGCGACCGTCACAATGAAGGCGAGGAAAAACCAGTTGGCCACATAGATGTGACGCTCTTTTCGCCTCAGGATCGTGCCCAGGAACACCACCAGATAGGCCACCCAAACCAGGGTCAGCCAAATGTCCACATACCACTCAGGCTCGGCATACTCTTTGGATTGGGTCGCACCCAGAAGGTAGCCGGTGGCGGCCAGAACGATGAACAGCTGATAGCCCCAGAACACGAACCAGACAAGATTGCCGCCGAACAGCCGCGTGCGGCTGGTGCGTTGCACGATGTAGATGGACGAGGCGATCAGCGCATTGCCCCCAAAGGCAAAGATGACGGCTGAAGTGTGCAAGGGCCGCAACCGCCCGAAATTGGCGTAAGGCTGTGCCCAGTCCAGGTTGAGCACCGGAAAGGTCAGTTGCAGGGCGATGATCACCCCCACCGCCAGCCCCGCCATCCCCCAAAAGGCCGTGGCGATCACGCCTGCGCGCACCACGTCATCCATATAGGCCGACGTGACGGCCACCGGCTTTGGCGCATCGAGGTGGCGCAACACCCACAGGAACAGCCCAGCGGCCACGATCAGCACGATCAGCCCATGCACGCGAAACGCCACATCCACACCCTGGTCCGCCGCGTAGGCCGCGATCAGCGCGATAAGTCCCAGTCCAACAAGCTTGACCAGATCCATCTGGCAGTCCCCTCTTTTCCGATCCTTTTTGACGGCGGCATGGGGGTCAGCCACGCGTCGCCGTTGGATCAGGAGTAGGGGCGCTGCGCGCGCGGTGCTTTGATCTAGGTCAAGTGGATCAGACGATCATGCCGCCATCCGCATCATCACCAGAGGCTTGATGCAGCCCCTCCAGATCGATGATGGAGAAGTTGCGCCGGTCCGAAAACGCGATGATGCCGTCCTTCTTCATGGCCGACAGTTGGCGGCTGACCGTCTCTAGGGTCAGGCCCAGGAAATTTGCGATCTCTTCGCGGGTGAGCGGCAGAATGTGCTCTTTGGTCCCGTGCAAGGGCACCGTGTCGCGGCGCACGATCATCTCGATAAAGGTGGCGATCTTCTCGCGCGCGGTTTTGCGACCCAACAGAACCATCCATTCTCGCGCGGCGTTCAATTCGTCCAAGGCCATTTCCATCACCCGTTGGGACAGGTGGGGGAAATCTGCGACCAGCGTCTCGAAGCGCACGCGCTCGAACCGGCACAGGGTCACATCCGTCACGGCGGTCACGTCAAAATCGACCACCTCGCGCCCCGGTCGCCCGATGAAATCGGAGGGCAGCAACAGGCCGACCATCTGCGTGCGCCCATCCTCCAACGTGCGAGACAGCGACGCGATGCCGGTCACAACGGAGGCGAAATGGGTCAGATCATCGCCGCGCCACAGGATCGGCTGCCCGGCCTCGTGGCTGATATAGGATTTCGTCTTTTCGAGCAGGGCAAGCTCATCCTCGTCACAGCGCGCGCAAATCGCCCGGTGCCGGATGGGGCATTTCGAACAGCCCTCTCGGTCGTTGAAGACAAAGGTCATCTCAGTTGATCTGGGTCAAGGTTGCCTCTCTCGCACAAGCGTAGCTTGAAAGCATGAACCAGGTAAACATCTTGCGCCGAAACGGCGTGTTTGACAGCAAAGCGCCGCGTTATACCAGCTATCCGCCCGCCAACAGGTTCGAGCTTGGGGTGGGCGCGCGGCATCAGCGCGCATGGATGGGCGCGGTTTCTCCCGCGGTGCCGGTCTCACTGTATGTCCATATCCCGTTTTGCCGCCGATTGTGCTGGTTCTGCGCGTGTCGGACCCAAGGCACCAAAACCCTGGCCCCGGTGGAGAAGTATATCGACACTTTGGTGCGCGAGATCGCAGCAGTGGCCGGGCAACACCTGCCCCCGGGCCTGAGGATGGGGCGTCTGCATCTGGGCGGGGGAACCCCCACTTTGCTGAGCGAGGCCCTGATGACGCGGCTGCTGGATGCGCTTTGGTCCGGGTTCACCCGGGACGAGGAGTTCGAGTTTTCGGTGGAGATTGATCCCACTGACGCAGCGCCAGAGGTGCTAGACGCGATGATGCGGCGCAATTTGGACCGTGCAAGCATCGGGGTGCAGGACTTCGAGCCAAGGGTGCAAGCCGCCATTGGTCGCGTCCAAAGCTTTGAGGACACGCAAGCGGTCGTTGCGCGCTTGCGCCAGGGTGGGGTGCGCAGCCTGAACATCGATCTGCTCTACGGATTGCCCTACCAAACCGAGGACAGCTTGCGGCACACTTTACAACACGTGATCGCCCTGCGACCGGACCGGCTGGCGCTCTACGGCTATGCCCATGTGCCCCATATCTCGAAACGTCAAGTGATGATCCCTGATGCGGCCCTGCCCGGTGGCGTCGAGCGTTTTGCAATGTCGCAAATGGCCCGTGACCATTTGGTGGCCGAAGGCTTTGTGGACATCGGCATCGATCACTTCGCCCGTCCGGAGGATCGATTGGCGGTGGCGGCCCGTGCGGGCACGCTCACCCGGAATTTTCAGGGCTATACGGATGACACCTGCGAGACGCTGATCGGCCTGGGTG
>JBCBNR010000321.1:0-3682 GCA_039821665.1 Pseudomonadota bacterium | reverse complement strand
CGTCGGGCCGAGCAGCGGGGCCGTACAGTCGGGATAAATCCAAGGAAAGCCCAGATCGAACCCGCCCCGCTGCAAAAGCAGCGGCACATGGGCTTGCCGGTCATCGACAAAGGCAATGTCATAGTTCGGCGCATCCTCCATCGCGCTGAGCGCGCGGGCGATAACATCGGTGATCAGCCCCCCTTGCGGCAGGTCTTGGCCCACAAAGGGTGCATAGGGACCGCCCGTCAGAAGGCGAAAGGTCAGGGGCGCCTGCGCCTGGGACGCGCCCGCTTGCGCCCCGGCTTGAGGTGCCGCAGGCACAGGCCCGGCCAGCATCGAGGCCCCCACCGCCTTCAGGCGCGGCACCTGATCATCAACCGCCGGTGTGGGGGGGGCCACAGGCTCGGACGTGGATATCGCATCGCGCACCTCCGCCTGGATCAACGGCGCCTCTGGCTGCGCGGGTGCAGGCAGGCGCGGCAATGCCTCCAACGTGGTTTGATCCAACGACACCCCATCCAGTGTGCAGGGGATTTGCAATTCTATCCCCACGCTCAGCGCGTTGGGGTCCGCGCCGATCAACGTCCGGTTGGCCGAGTAAAGAGCGAAGGCTTGGCTTGCGTTCACGGTTTGGCTTGCGTTTTGGTAATAGGTTTTTGCCAGCGCAAAGAGGTGGTCCCCCTCTGTTACGCGGTGGGTGGCGCAAATCTCGACTGATTGGCCCTGTGCTGGCAGGGCCGTACCCAGCGACAGGACAAGTGCTGCGCAAAAGAAACGCGTGTGGGCCATGGCAAACCTCCGTTTTCGCAGCGGAGCTTTGCCCGGGCCTCCTTCACAATCCGTTAACGACGGTAAGAAATTTGCAACAGGTGTTAAGGCTCCACATGCAAGGTCATGCCGTCGACTTTGACTACCCGCACCGCTTGCCCTTCGCCGAGCGCGAAGTTGCCGTCCGTGCGCTGGGCGCGCCAATGGACGCCGTCGATTTCCACCCGCCCTTCTGTGCCTTCGAAGCTGAGCACCTTGGCGCGCCGGCCCACCATCTGATCCCCGCGCTTGTTCAGCGTGGTTTCGGGCTCACCCCCATCGCCATAGCGCCGAACAAGGCTGCGCCCGCCAAAGGTCAGCGCCACGGACAGGGCCGCGTAGACCGCGATTTGCACCTCTCCCGGCATTCCCGGCAGGATTGCGAGCAGAACCGCCATAAAAACCGCGGCCATGGCAGGCCACAGCAAGAAGAAGGACAGGGTCGCCATTTCGATGGCGCCCAGGCCGATCCCGAAGGCCACCCACCACCAGGGCGAGATGCCTTCGAGCATGTCGAATGCCGCCATCATCCTATTTCTTGTCCCCAATCGCCTTGGCGATGTCGGCAATGCCTGCGACCGAGCCGATGACGTTGGCCGCTTCCAGCGGGATCATCACGGTTTTGGAGTTCGGGCTTCCCGCAATGCTTTGCAGGGCTTCGGTGTATTTTTGCGCAACGAAGTAGTTGATGGCCTGCACGTCACCGGCGGCAATCGCCTCTGACACCGCCCGGGTGGCGTTGGCCTCTGCCTGCGCCTCCCGCTCGCGCGCCTCGGCGTCCAAGAACGCGGCCTCGCGCCGCCCTTCAGCCTCGCGGATCTGGCTTTCCCGCTCGCCCTCGGCCTTGAGGATGGCCGACTGCTTTTGACCTTCGGCGATCAAAATCTCGGCCCTCCGGTCCCGTTCGGCCTTCATTTGGCGACCCATCGCTTCGGTGATGTCCTTGGGCGGGGCGAGATCCTTGATCTCCACCCGGGTGACTTTCACACCCCAGGGGTTGGACGCTTGATCAATCACCGACAACAGCCGCGAGTTGATCACATCACGGTTCGACAGGCTTTCGTCCAGATCCATGGAGCCGATCACCGCGCGGATGTTGGTCTGGCTGAGGTTTGACAGGGCGCGTTCCAGATTGCGCACTTCATAGGCCGCAGCCGCTGCGTCCACCACCTGATAGAACGCGACCGCGTCGGCCACCACCATGGCGTTGTCCTTGGTGATCACCTCTTGGCTGTCGATGTCCAGCACCGTTTCCATCATGTTAATCTTGGTGCCCACCTTGTCCATCAGAGGCACCAAGAACCGCAGGCCTGGTTTGAGGGTGCGGGTGTAGCGGCCGAACCGCTCGACAGTCCATTGCTCCCCTTGGGGAACAGATTTGACCATCATGTAGATGAGGATCAGACCAAAGGCGAAAATTGCAAGCGCTGGTGCGCCAAAGCTCTCGAGCATAGATGATGTCCCTTTTGTTTTCTTTCCCCTAGATGTGGGGAGGCACCCGTGGTTTTGCAAATTAGCCACGATTGTGCCCATTTGAGGGACAGTATGAATTTCACGGGTTTCTAACAGTTTACGGCGCTGGCCTGATGGCTCAATGCACTTTAGGTTAACAGTCAAACGACGGATAAGAAGGCGAGCACTATGATTTCGGACCGCGATAAGGAACCGCAGTTCTCGCAGCCGTTCCGGCAGATCCTAACCATGATCCTGGTGCTGGCCCTTGTGGGGGTCGGTGTGTTTTTTGCCTATCCCACGGTCTCGCCCATTTTTCTGGCCTCGCCTTGGCTCAATGGCGTGATCGTGGCGGTGTTTGTGGCAGGGGTCTTTGCGTGCTTTTGGCAGGTGCTGACCCTGATCTCGGCGGTCAGTTGGATCGAAGGCTTTGCGCTGGACCGGCCCGGGCATGAGTTTACCGCCTCGCCCCGGCTGTTGGCCTCGCTCGCGGCGCTGCTAAGCGATAAGGGCGCGCGCAAGGCGCTGACCTCCACGTCAACACGCTCGATCCTCGATTCAGTGGCCACCCGCCTGGACGAGGCGCGCGACATCACGCGCTATATCATCAACCTGCTGATTTTCTTGGGCCTTTTGGGCACATTTTATGGCCTTGCGACCACCGTGCCTGCGGTGGTGGACACCATCCGCTCGCTCGCCCCGCAAGAAGGGTCGAACGCGATGGAGGTGTTCGACAACCTGATGACCGGGTTGGAAGAGCAGTTGGGCGGAATGGGCACCGCTTTTGCGTCGTCTTTGCTGGGCCTTGCGGGCAGCCTTGTGGTGGGATTGTTGGAGCTGTTTGCAGGCCATGGCCAGAACCGGTTTTATCGCGAGTTGGAGGAGTGGCTAAGCTCGATCACCCGCATCGGCCTGGTCAGTTCCGAGGCGGAGGAGACGGGCGGCGGGTCCTCGCTGGTTGCGGGCATGATGGAGCAGACAGCCCTGCAGATCGAAGACCTCAAAGAGATCGTGATGCGCGGCGAGGAGCGGCGCATCGATACTGAGACCAAGATCGGCCAACTGACGGATGCGATCGGCCAAATGACCGGACGGGTGGCCGGCCAAGGGGCAGCGGCGCCTGTGGCGGGCGTCTCCGCCGATCCTGCCCAGATGGATCGCCTGGCGCACGCGCAACTGCGCTTGGCCGAGGCGTTGGAGGCGCAAGAGGATGCGGGCGGTGGCATGGATGCCGAAACTCGCAACCGGTTGCGCAACATCGACACGCAAATGCTGCGCATCCTTGAAGAGATGTCCGCCGGGCGCCAAGACACCATGGCCGAGCTACGCCACGACCTTCACCAGCTTACCCAAGCGATCCAAGCCCTGGCGGAGCGTCGCTAGATGGCGCTTGCGCGGCGATCCGGGCGGCGGTTCGAGGCCAATATCTGGCCTGGTATCG
>JBCBNR010000320.1:0-3692 GCA_039821665.1 Pseudomonadota bacterium | reverse complement strand
GCCCGCAAGCTGTGCCAGAACCCGCGTGGATTTTTCAAATAGTGGCTGACCTGACAGCCCGCCCATTTCGCCCCGATGCGGCCCATGCAGGCCAGTGCGGTCCAGCGTTGTATTTGTAGCAATAATCGCCTCAATGCCCGAGGCATTTGCGACCTCGGCCACTTCGCTGATTTCGTCGTCTGTCAAATCCGGCGCAATCTTCAGGAACACAGGGATGGGCGTTGCCAGCGTGGCACGTGCCTCCATCACCCCGGCCAGCAACGCAGCTAGCGCGGCTTTGCCCTGCAAATCGCGCAGTTTTTCGGTGTTTGGCGAAGACACGTTGACGGTCGCAAAATCTACGACAGGGCCGCAACGGGTCAGGACGGTCGCAAAATCTGCCGCTTTTTCGGTGCTGTCTTTGTTGGCGCCCAGGTTCAGGCCCAGCACCATATCTTTGGGGCGGTCCCGCAGACGGGTGGCAATCGCCTCCATACCTTGGTTGTTGAACCCAAATCGGTTGATGACTGCCCGGTCCCGGGTTAGGCGGAACAGGCGGGGCTTGGGGTTGCCCGGCTGCGCGCGCGGCGTGGCCGCCCCCACCTCGACAAAGCCAAAGCCGATGCGCGACAGGGGGGCCAGGGCTTGGGCGTTTTTGTCAAACCCCGCGGCAAGACCGACGGGATTGGGCAGGTCCAGCCCGGCCAGCCTGACGCGCAAGCGCGGGCGGTCCACCTGCGCTGCGCTGGGCACAAGGCCCAGATTGAGGGCGTTGAGGGCGGTTTTATGGGCAAATTCTGGGGGCAGGGCGCGCAGCGCAGCAGCCCCGAGGCGCGCGATCATAGCCCCTGGGGCAGCACATGGGTGCCCGTATCGTCCAGCGAAAGCGGCCAGCGTGCAGCGACATCTGTCTGGCGCAAGTCGCGGTAGAGATGGGGAAAGAGCGCGCCACCACGCGATGGTTCCCATTTCAGGTCGCTGCCCAATAGGGTGGCGTCCACGGCCAAGAGCACCAAATCCGCCTCGGCCGTGAAATGCTTGGCAAGGGTCTCGGCCAGTTGATCGGCGGTGGAGAAGTGGATGTAACCATCGGCAAGATCGATGGGGGCGCCTGAGCTGCGACCTTGGGCGCGGAACGCCGCGTCTTCTGGGGCGCGAAAGACTTTGTAGATCTGCATGAGACTGTGGGTGCCCCGCGAACCGGTTTTCGTCAAGGGCGAAGCAGTGCGCAGGGGCGCGCGCGCCCTCCCGGCGACAGGTCGCCGGGCGCAGGCGAGCCTGCGGGTTTTGGCCCCCGGGCCAAAATAGGGCGCTTTGCCCCAAATCCGACCTCAGCCCTGGGGGGTGACGGCGCGGCGCGCTTTGCTGCGCTCCAACCCAAGTTTTTGTTCGCGCCAGATGATGAAAAGGCCCGCGGCCACGATCAAGCCCGCCCCCAGCACAACCTGGCTGGTCGGCACCTCGTCGAACAGCAGATACCCTACCGCAAGTGCCATCACGATGGACGAATATTCGAACGGTGCGATCACCGATGTGGGCGCATACCGATAACTCGACGTCAGCAGGATCTGCGCCACACCGCCCAACAGCCCCGAGAGCACGAGCAACCCCAAAGCCCCCCAAACCGGCCAGACCCAGCCAAAAGGGATGGTGAAAAGCGACAAGATCGTCGTGGTCACTGAAAAGTAAAAGACGATGGCCGCCGTCGTTTCGGTCGTGACCAATTTGCGCACAAAGACCTGGGCCAGCGCCATGAACACAGCGCCCATCAAGGCGGCCATGGCCCCCAGGGTCTCCAACGAGCTGACTGTCTCGCTTTGCAAAACGGAAAAGCGTGGGGCCAGAATGATCAACACGCCCAACAGCCCCACCGCCACAGCGCTGAGCCGGAAAACGCGCACCTGCTCGCCCAAGAACATCGCGGCAAAAATCACGATCAGGATCGGGGCGGCGTAGCCGATGGCGGTCACCTCCGGCAGTGGCAAGAGGCCCAGGGCGGTGAAGCCCAGGGCCATTGCCGTGCCCCCCACCAAGCCGCGCCAGACATGGCCCATGGGATGGGCCGTCTCCAGCCCGTGGGCCAGATTGTGCTGGGTGACCAACCACACCAAAATCACCGGGATCGCGAAGAACGAGCGGAAGAACATAGCTTGGCCCGCAGGCACACCCATCGCAGCGCTGGACTTCACGCATGTGGCCATCGCCATGAATAAGGCGACAGATAGAATCTTCAGGCCGATGCCGCGCAGCGGCTGGGATGGGGAGGCGGTCATGGCGCGCAGTGTAGCAGCCGCGCGCGCAAGGGGCCTGTGCAAAGTTTACATGGCAGGGTTGTGCCCCGTGCGCGTCATGCGCTGAGGCGCGACAGGCGCCCTAGGACAGGCAGGGTGCGCCGGGCAATTCCAACGCCGCGCGGTTGGAAAAAACGGCCCGTACTGCGCTGTCTTGGGATGTCAGGGTGGCTGTGGCCCCTTCAATTTCGCTGCCCGCCACGCGGATTTGCCCCAGGCTCGACGCAGGCGCTGTGTCATCCACATCCACGGTAAAGGCGACCTGGGCGTTCGGCGCCATCTGGGCAAGCGTCAAGGTCACGGTCGCGTCCCCGTCCGCCACATCGCTGATCGCGCGCACCAGATCCGCGCCTGCCACCAATTCCAAGGGTTGGAACACCTCGACCCCGGCACCCTGGCCGGTCACATCAAAGATCAACCCAGCGGCAGAGCTGGAAAGATCGATGGTCAGCTCGGTCTCGCCCAGCGCGCAGGCCCCTTGATTGACGATCACGAACCGGTCTTTCGGGGCGCTTTCGACAAAGCGAATGGCCAAATCGGCTGAGGCGACTGTGGGGCACAAGGCCAGGGCAAGGGCGGGTGCAAAGCGAAGCATTGGTTTTTCCTGTTGGTCTGCGCTGGAAGATAGGGCCAGCTCGCCCGCAGGCAATCCGTGTGGCCCATAGCGGTGAGGTCTGGACGTTGACGTAAGGTTACGGGGACCGGCCCCTGCCGTTTCCCCTGCCGCCTGGGCGCGCCTCGCCGTATCAACCCCCCAAGCGCGAGAGATGAGGATCCCCGCGTGGTGCGTAACGAGTACCGGCACTGTTCGTGCCGCACGGTCCGGTCACCGGACTAACGGCGTGGCGTCTTTCCTGAGGGGGGGTGACGCCACCCATGCCCAAAGTCTGAGGGGGGTTTGGGCAAGCTTGGGGGTTCGGTGTGTGGACCGGACCCCAGAGTAACCAGTAAATGCAGGTGTATCTCAGCGGCGCTTGGGCGGGGACAACCCCACCCAAGCGCCGCCTGCACATGGTATGGCTCATCTGTGTCGCTTTGGGCGGGGCACTAAATGGCATGTCGGCCCGCCACGTCCCATCCGCCACAGGGGCGCTTATCAACACAGCCCCGCAATCCACTGATTTGTTAGAGAAAGCGTGTCAAAAAGGTGGTGCAATAAACGCGCGTAGGCCCCGTCTGGCTCACAAACGTGCCGTTCGCTGAACGGCGTACCAATGGGTGAGATGCGGGACGAAGCTGCCGTCCGCAACGTCTTCGCCAAAGTCAGCTTCGCATGGGGCAACCTGCATCCATGCCAAACGCTGCCCATGTCGTTCACTAAGGCGCCTGCATGGTGGATGCTGCCAACCGGATGTTTTGATTGTGGGAACTGGTCGATCGGACTAACGGTGGCTGATGTTGGACGCACATTCGCAGGCCCCC
>JBCBNR010000319.1:0-3692 GCA_039821665.1 Pseudomonadota bacterium | reverse complement strand
ATCCGGCCTATCATGGCCCTGAGCTGGAGCAAGAGATCGAAGAGATTCTAGAGTTGCAGACTTTGCTGAAGGACAACCCCGAGCTGCAGGCGGATATCGAGGCTGAGATTGAGGATATTTACACGCCTTTTCTCGACCAGCTGACGGATGTGGCCGGGTTGCCGGGCAGTGTTTTGCGGATCATGAACCTGATGGATATGGCAGGCTATGTGATTGCCTACCACCTTAAGGCACAGTACCAGCGCCCCCGACCCCATGTGCAGGATTACCGGGTCGAGCCGTCGATTCCGGTGCCCACCCATTCGGCCTATCCGTCCGCTCATGCGGTGCAGACCCATCTGATCGCCCATGGCTTGGCAGAGGTTTATGAGGGCCCCACCGGCATGGTGGCTGAGATGTTCGACGTGGCCGAGCGGGTCTCTGTAAACCGCGAGATTGCAGGGATGCACTATCCGACGGACACAGAGGCGGGCCGGATGATCGCCCAGGTGGTCTTTCCCATGTTGCGGGTGATGTTTGATGAGGTTTTTGTCGATGCGGTGGCTGAGGCAAATGCGGGCCGGTTCGACAACTGTAAGTATTCGATCGCCCAGACGCACGCGCCCAAGATTAACCCGCCCGACAATGGCGGTGATGACACGGTCAGCCCTAAGGATACTCTTTCAGAAACGCTCAAGCATCTGGGATTGGAGCAGGTGGAGAAGGATGCTGGCAAGGGGGTCAGCGTGATGCTTGTGGACAAGGCGGTGGACGTTGACCACCCCGCCTTGGAGCACAAAGAAAGACCCGACGGGATCAACCTCGATTACCCTGTGCCGGCACAAAGCGCGTTTGCCATGGGCTCTATGGGAACCGGTCATGGCACGGCGATGGCTGGGCTGATTACTGGCCTCATGCCATCACCAACAGGCGACACCCAAATTGGCGTGGCCCCTGGGGCATTTCTTCAGCCGATGCGCGCCCAAAACTTAGCGCGGGACAATCCGATAGACCGGGCCCTTTTGGCGGGCGCTTTGTTAGATGCCGTGCTGGGAGCGCGGATCTTGGAGGGCAGAGCTGAGACTGAGCCTAGCAGCCAAATGCGAGTACTTGTCCTTAGCTTGGATTTCCAGCGCCCTGCAGGACAGGGGTTGGACCCCTTGGAACAGGCGAGCCTCTATGTTGATGTTGGGGCCTACCTGGCTGAGAAGGACGAGGACAAGAGAGCGCAGATGGTGGCGGCAGCGGACGGGTTCATTGACCCGCTTGTGCTGGTCATCGCCGTCTTGCAGCAAATTGTGTCCGTGGTGATTGCGGGTGGAAACAACGGCTATCCTCAGCCCGCATATCCCGGTGCGCCAAAAGACTATCGCCAACTGGCCCAGGCCCTGGAGCACGAGGTCACCCGTAAACTGGTGAGGGAGCAAATGCTTGGGTTATTGGACGAAAGCGGCGCGTTCGAATTCACAGATGCGCAAAAAGACGAGGTGATGACCTTCCTCGCCAGTGTACGCTGCTCTTTGAAAGACGTGCTTTCGGATGACCAGACCGATCCGTTCGCTAAAACTGGTTTGATCGTCGTGGGGGCTGCGGATTACTCGGACCCTGGGAACAGGTATCCCGCCAAGCCCACCCGCTACAGCAACACCGGGGCGGGCATTACCTTAGTGGCTCCCGGGGATGGGGATGACCCCAAGCCCTTGCCACAGACCTGCCAAGAGGCACTCGCCCGACGCACGACCATCCCCACGGCAGAGATTGCCGGGCCAGGCGGTTATGCTAGCGACGCAGATGCGCTTTTGTCCAGCAGCGAAGAGCTTTACGGTTTTGGCGGCACCTCCGCCGCGTCGGCGTTGACCGCCGGTGCGGTTGCTAGGATTTGGTCGGAGGCGATGGATAGCAGCCCGTCACAGGTTCGGGCCACGCTGTTGTCGGATGACTATACGCGGGAGATCCCGGATGAGGGCGGCCTTAGAGCGCTTTTCTTCAAAGCCACCACCACAGGAGGAGCAGACTGATGGTACAGGGAGTTTTTGCGCGCCTTAAGGCGTTTTTGCTTGGGGTTGGTCTCGGGTGTGCCGGGGCCACTGGTGCTGTAGCCCAGGGTGCGGGCGAGCTTTACCTGCACTCAAATGGGATCAATCAGCCCCCCCTGCGTAGGGTTGACCTTAGTCAGGACGACCAGGTTAACGACTTTCTCAATGAGCTAGAGCAATGGTCGCCAGACCTGGCGGCGCGCGTGCGAGAGATGCTCGACCAAGTGCCAGCTTTGACGGGACGGGCAAAGTTTGACCCACGGAACCTGAATCAGGCAAACACCACACAACAAAGCACGACCCTCAATGGCAGGATCTTTGAGGTGTATACGGATATCAACAGTGGGGGTCCGACACTTGTTGTGGACCCTGAAAGTGTCGAGCCGCCTTCGCTGCACCTGGACCTTACCCCTCCGCAAACCTCAGAGGCAGGCTCTCGCCCGTTACAGTATGAGCGGTTGCAGGACCAAGAGTTTTGGGATGGTACCCAAAAGCTGGTCGGCGCGGAGGCAGTTGTGTGCAAGGACGGCCCGGCGGAGGATGACAGCGCCAATGCGTGCCACCATTATGCGGTGCGTCTTTTCCAAGATGGGCATCAGGCGTGTTCGGGTGTTCTGATTGCGCCGTCTTTTGTTCTAACGGCGGAGCATTGCTTTTTTGACGGAAAGCGTGGGCTGACCAAATACGACCCAAAGACCAAACATCACCGTGTGAGCGACAGAATCAAACTGAGCTTTGACCAAGAGCCGCCTGGATCGGCCATCGAACCTTTCCCGGATGGTACGAATGTGTGGTTCTTCAGTGCGCGCGAAGACGAACCTGACAACCGGTTGAGCAATTGCGGACTACGGGGACCAGTGTCCCACCCTGACGATTGGCTTAGGACCTGCGCAGATCTGGCGATCCTAAAGGTGAAAGTCGACCAGGCGACCGTAGAAATGGGATCACAAAAGCTGATCGATCTGGGAAATGATCGCTATGTTCTGGACGAGACTCAGAAAATCGCTCCGGTTGGTTTTTTCGCAGACCCGGGGTTGGCGTGGGCGCAGATGACCTTGCCGGTCACCAACGCGCAAGGGGAAGCACCCTTGGTGTTGGTCAGCTCTGGCAAGAACGAGACAGGTGTCGGAGAGAGGCGCAAAGCGCCCTTTGTGACAGTGCCGTTCTTTTCCGAGCCCCCCTATTACGTGAACTGGTTTGATATGGGGCTTGTTGCCACCAGGGGCTGGCGAGAGCGGCCCGACTCGGCTCAGCGGGCGGCGGTTTGCCAGGTGGATAGTGGCGGTGGGCTGTTTCGCCGGCACAGTGTGGGGGATCAGAACATCTGGGCTGTGGTTGGCATCTTGCGCGGTCGGCATCCCGAAAACAGATGTGAAGAGCTGCTCGGCGCGATCGAAAATGGACAAGCGGCGCAAATGCCCTTTCGTTCATTTGTGGCTGGGGACATCCCGGTCGAGTTTCAGCAAACCGGCGCGGTGATCACCTTGGATACCCCTAAGGTCAAAACCTGGATTGAGCAGATCACAGCAGTGGAGATGGTTGAAATGACCCCACCACAAGCACCACTAATTGTTTTGAGTGAGTTTTAATAACTGCAAAATAACGAAACAGCTTGATGTATTAACGCACAATACTAAGCGAATCAAGATAGCCTCCCACTGTCAATAAGGAGGCTAT
>JBCBNR010000318.1:0-3745 GCA_039821665.1 Pseudomonadota bacterium | reverse complement strand
GATCGGTGGCGCCCATGTGACCCGGGATATCTGCCAGGGCCTCGCCATTCCCCAAGCCGCTGCCGAGCGTATCAAATCCCTCCACGGTGGTGTGATGGCCACGGGGTTGGACGACCGAGATATGATCGAGGTGCCGCCGCTGGCTGGCGAAGAGGAAGGCGAGCGCCGCCAGATCAGTCGGGCCGATCTGATCGGCGTGATCCGTCCCCGCATGGAAGAGATCTTGGAAGATGTGCGCCTGCGGTTGGAGGCGTGCGGCTTTGACGACCTTGCCTCGCAGCGGATCGTGCTGACCGGCGGGGGCAGCCAGATGCCGGGGTTGGAGACATTGGCAAAACGGGTTCTGGGACGCCAAGTGCGCATCGGGCGGCCCATGCGTGTGCAAGGCCTGCCCCAATCGGCCACGGGCGGGGCGTTTGCGGCCTCCGTCGGGCTCGCGCTGCACGCCTCGCACCCGCAAGACGAGTGTTGGGACTTTGACATGCCAGCAGATCGCATCGGCTCGCGCCGGATGCGCCGCACCTTGCGTTGGTTTCGCGAAAATTGGTGAGCCCGGCAGGTCAAGACCTACTAGGGGATATTTTGGCCGAAACTCGCTTATTTAGCGGTAATACCCCATATCTGGTGTGAAAAAAGGCAGAAAAGGGGTGACCGTTCGGCCACGATCAGTTACTTTTTCGAATCAGCAGGCAAAAAAACTCGCACAACGTTGCGGGGAAAACACAAGAGACAGGCGGACCAAATGGCATTGACATTGCACATGCCCGAGCAGCGGGAATTAAAGCCGAAAATCACAGTGTTTGGCGTGGGTGGCGCTGGCGGAAATGCTGTGAACAACATGATCGCGAAAAACCTGGAAGGGGCGGAGTTCGTGGTGGCCAACACCGACGCGCAAGCCCTGGCCCAGAACGCAGCCACCAGCCAATTGCAGCTTGGCGCTGAGGTCACCCAAGGCCTTGGCGCAGGCGCGCGGCCCGACATAGGGGCCGCCGCTGCCGAGGAAAGCATCGAGGCGATCGTCGATCATCTGGCCGGGTGCCATATGTGCTTTATCACCGCCGGGATGGGCGGGGGCACCGGCACAGGCGCGGCCCCGATCATTGCGAAAGCCGCGCGTGAGATGGGTGTGCTGACCGTTGGCGTCGTCACTAAACCCTTCCAGTTCGAAGGCGGCAAGCGGATGCGCCAGGCCGAGGCGGGCGTGACCGAATTGCAGCGTGTGGTGGACACCTTGATCGTGATCCCCAATCAAAACCTGTTCCGTCTGGCCAATGAAAAGACCACGTTCACCGAGGCGTTTTCGCTGGCCGATGATGTGCTGTATCAAGGGGTCAAAGGCGTGACCGATTTGATGGTCCGCCCGGGCATCATCAACCTGGATTTCGCCGATGTCCGCTCTGTGATGGACGAGATGGGCAAGGCGATGATGGGCACCGGCGAGGCCGACGGCGAGGATCGCGCCGTGCAAGCCGCTGACAAGGCAATCGCCAACCCGCTGTTGGACGAGATCAGCCTAAAAGGCGCGCGCGGGGTGTTGATCAACATCACCGGCGGCGACGACCTGACCCTGTTCGAATTGGACGAGGCTGCAAACCGTATCCGGGCCGAGGTGGATCCGGACGCCAACATCATCGTGGGCTCTACAATGGATCCCAGCATGGATGGGCGCATTCGCGTCTCGGTGGTGGCCACCGGCATCGACTTGGCCGAGCAAGAGGCCACACCGCCGGTGGAGGTTCGGGCCCCTGTCGTTGCCGCAACGCCAGAGCCTGTAGCGCCTGTCGCCCCCGCACCTGAGCAACCCAGCTTTGCTGATCAGCAGGCGCGCGTTGAAGAAACGCCGGCCGAGCCTGCGGTGGCAACCGCAGCCGCGCCGCGCCGCCCGGGCGAGCCGTCGGCGGAGGCATTGGCGCGCTTGCGCGCAGCGGTGGACAATGTGCCCACCACGCCGCCGCCTGCCGCTGCAGCGCCGGTCGCCCCCACCCTGCCAGCCGCTGATAAGCCGGCAGACGATGGCGATCGCCGCTTTACCATCCCCAGCCTCATCCACCGGATGACGGGGCAGGGGGGTGAGGAGGCGCCAACCCAAGACGCGCCCCACGCGGCCGAGCCTGCGCGCAACCGTCAAACGGATCGTGACAGGGCGGAAATCCCGGCCTTTTTGCGCCGGCAGGCCAACTGAGGACGCCCGCCTAAGGCGTTTGACCAAACCCCGTGTGGGCGCACTTAGTGCGGGCCGCCTTGGGGCAAGGCCAGGCGCTGACCGCGCGCCACCTGATGTGCATTGCCAAGGCTGGGGTCCCCCGGCCTTTTTTCATGTTGGTTTAGGGGACGTTAACCATTCAAGAAACAAGTGCCTGCTCAGGGGTTTGCCGGTTAGAGTGAAACCAACGCTTCAGCACTTTAGGGGCGCATCGGCAAAAAACCGCCGATTAGTATGATCGCCCTAAGCGGATAGCCCCTTGCAGTGATCGGCAAATGTGCGCTGCCTCGGGTTATCGCTAACAGGCTGTTTGCACTGCAAAAAAGCAAAGTCCTAGGGTGGGGTTCTCTGCCCCTCACAATGTGTGACACCCAACTGAAAAATTGAGTCATAAAGAGTGAGTTGTTCTTTGCCTGCCTCTCTCGGTAAGCACTCAAGAAAAGCGGGTAAATTCAAAGGGTTTTCGCAGTGCAAACAACGCTTCAAAGCGCTGTCTCTTTCACCGGCACGGGGCTTCACTCCGGCCGGCCTGTCCGCATGAGCGTGACCCCAGCCCCCGCCGATCATGGTCTTTGGGTGCGCCGCACCGATGTGCGCGACGCGGACCCGATGATCCAAGCCCTCTACAGCAATGTCACAGACACGCGTTTGAACACGCGGCTGTCCAACACCCAGGGTGTGACCGTATCAACCGTGGAGCATGTAATGGCGGCCCTTGCGGGCTGCGGCATCCACAACGCGGTGATCGAGGTGGATGGCCAAGAAGTACCGATCATGGATGGCAGCTCGGTGCCGTTCGTGCGTGCGTTTCTCAAAGCAGGCACCAAGCCGTTGGATGCCCCAATGCAGGCTTGGCGGGTGGCCCGGGCGGTGGAGCTGTGCACACAGGAGTACAGTGCGCGCCTGGAGCCGGCTGCGCGCTGCGAGATTGACTTTGCCATCGACTTCCCTGCGCAGGCCATCGGCGTGCAAGCCTTGAAGATGGATATGGCCAATGGCGCCTTCGTGCGCGAACTCAGCGACTGCCGCACCTTCGTTCTGCGCCAGGATGTGGAGCGGTTGCAATCCGTGGGGCTTGCCCTGGGTGGCTCGCTCGACAACGCGGTGGTTGTCGAGGGCGATCAGGTGTTGAACCAAGACGGCTTCCGCCGGGCGGATGAATGCGTGCGCCACAAAATCCTGGATGCTGTGGGCGACCTGGCCCTAGCCGGTGCGCCGATCATCGGGCGCTATAGCGGCTATCGCGCCGGTCACGGCGCCACCAATGCGTTGCTGCGAAAGGCCTTCGCAACGCCCGGCGCGTTGGAGCGGGTCACCTTGGGGTCCGAGGATCTGCACCTGTTGCCCGGCACCCATATTGGCCAAGCGGACCTGTCGCGCGTCGGCTGACGCACGCCCTTTCGCACTGGCACGCACCCGACCCCCGTGGCATAACCGTCGCAACTTTGGGAATCTTGTGTGGACCTAACCATGAGAAGTGCGGCCCTGCGCACGGGTGTTTTGGCCCTAAGCCTTGCGGTGGCAGCCTGCGGGGGGGCCGAA
>JBCBNR010000317.1:0-3748 GCA_039821665.1 Pseudomonadota bacterium | reverse complement strand
TCACGGCTGCGATCATGGTGGTGATGTTCGCGTCGATAATGGCCGAGAACGCCTTTTCATAGCCAAGCTCGATGGCCCGTGCCGGGCCCTTGGCGCGTTTCAACTCCTCGCGGATCCGCTCGAAAATCAGCACGTTGGCGTCCACCGCCATGCCGATGGTCAGGACGATGCCCGCAATGCCCGGCAGGGTGAGCGTGGCGCCGATGACCGATAAAAGCGCGAAGATCAGGGCGACATTGAGGATCAAGGCGATGTCCGCCATCAGCCCGAAAATGCCGTAGCTTAGGATCATGTAGATCAGAACCGCGATAAACGCGACCATACAGGCAAGCTGACCTGCCGCGATGCTGTCGGCCCCAAGCTCTGGCCCGATGGTGCGTTGTTCCAGCGGTATGATCTCGGCCGGCAGCGCGCCCGCGCGCAGCAGGATCGACAATTGTGTCGCTTCTTCCACGCCAAAGTTGCCGGTGATTTGGCCGTTGCCACCCAAAATCGCCTCGCGGATCACAGGTGCTGTGATCACCTCGCCGTCGAGCACGGTGGCAAAAGGGCGGCCCACATTTTCTTGACTGAACTCGCCGAATTTGCGCGCGCCCGATGGGTTGAAGCGGAAATTCACCGAAGGTTGCCCGTTTTGGTCAAACCCAGGTTGCGCATCCACCAGATCCTCACCCGACACGACGGCCCGGCGTTTGAGGATGAAGTATTCGCCCGAGTCGTCCATCGAAGGGGCCAGGATATTGCCTGCCCCGGGCCGCGCCTCTGGATCACCGGTCACGCTCTCGACCTCGTGGAACGTCAGCTTTGCGGTGGTGCCCAGAAGTTCGATCAATTCCTCGGCCGAGCCCAGGCCCGGCACTTGCACCAACACCCGCTCCGAGCCCTGGCGCTGGATCGTCGGCTCGCGCGTCCCCGTCTCGTCCACACGGCGGCGCACAATCTCCAATGTTTGCAGCATGGTGCGGTCGTCGGTGGCGGTCTTTTCAGCCTCCGACATCTCTAGGATGATCAGATTGCCCTCTTGGCGGACGATGTAGTCGCGCGTCCCAACCCCAGTAAGGCTAGCCACAGGCTGGGTCAGACCGTTGGCGATGCTGACCGCTTGGCTGATCGCCTCGGGATTGCCGATGCGCACGATCAATTGGTCCGGTGCGCTGTCCACCCGGCGCACGGTCCCGATGGCATCGTTTTCGCGCAGGCTGTCGCGGACCTCTGTCCACAGCGCGTCTATCCGCTCGCCATAGACATCCGACAATTGCACCTCAAGCAGCACATGGGCGCCGCCGCGCAGATCCAAGCCCAGATTGACCAGGCGCGCGGGCAGAAACGACGGCCAGAGCGCCGCATCTGCCTCCAACTCGGCCGTGGCGGGGGCGCCTGCCTCCAACGCGGTGCGGGCGTCGTTGGCCCGCTCTACCCTGTCGTAAAAGCCGTTGGGCACGGTAAACACCACACCCGCCAGACAGATCAAAACGATACCAAGCCATTTCCAAAGCGGGAATTCGAGCATCGGGGCCAAGCCTTATTTGCTGGGGGCGTCCGCCGGTTCGGTTTTGCTCATCACATGGGCAATGGTGCTGCGCACAACGCGGACCTTCACGCCGCTTGCGATCTCCAACTCCAACTCGTCGTCATCTTTGACCTTGGCCACCTTGCCGATGATGCCCCCTTGGGTGACGACCTGATCGCCCCGGCGCAGGGCTTTGACCATATCTTGGTGCTGGCGCATTTTCTTTTGCTGGGGCCGTATCAGGAAGAAATACATGATCGCGAAGATCAGGAGGATCGGCACAAAACTGATGATCCCACCCGCGGCACCGCCCCCGGCGGCCTGAGCATAGGCTGGTGTGGCAAACATGGATAAAAACCCTCCCTTAGACCTGGCCCAAGCAGGGCGCGCGGACCCTAGCCCTGGCACCCACACTTGGCAAGGTTGACCTATGCGCCGGACGCCCCGGCCACAAGGGATATTCACGTCCTTCGCCCACGGGCTTGAAAATTAGCGCAGGCCAAACGCGACCGACACCAAACGGTCAGGCCAAAAAAAATGGACAGGCGTCGAAGCGCACCCTATGGACAGGGCGCTAATCCTATGAAGACCGCGCAACGCCCAGACCAAAAAGACCAGACGCCATGCACGACATCCGATTGATCCGCGAGAACCCCGATGCTTTTGACGCAGCCCTGTCCGCACGCGGTGTGTCCGAGGCGATGGCGGCCGATCTGATTGCAATGGACGCCCAGCGCCGTGCCAAGATCACCCAGGCCGAGGCTGCGCTGGCCGAGCGCAATCGGGCCTCGAAAGAAGTGGGTGCGGCCAAAGCCAAGGGCGACGAGGCGGAGTTCGAGCGTCTGCGCGCCCTGGTTGCCGCCAAAAAGCAAGAGATTGCCGAGCTGGAAGAGGCTGCGCGCGTCGAAGAGGAGACCCTGCGCTCGGTGTTGATGACCTTGCCCAATGTCGCCCATAAGGACGTGCCGGTGGGCGCAGATGAAGACGCCAATGTCGAGATCCACCGCTGGGGCGCGCCGCGCAATTTCAGCTTTGACGCCAAAGAACATTACGAGGTGGCGGGGGCCGCTGCATGTTTGGACTTTGAGGTTGCCGCCAAGCTGTCTGGGTCGCGGTTCATGGTGCTCAAAGGGGGCCTGACCCGGCTCCATCGGGCGCTCGCGCAGTTCATGCTCGACACCCATGTGGACCAGAACGGTTTGACCGAGACCTGGACGCCCATTTTGGTGCGCGACGAGGCCATGGTGGGCACCGGGCAGTTGCCCAAGTTCGCGCAAGACAGCTATCGAACCGAAAATGGCTGGTGGTTGATCCCCACCTCGGAAGTGTCGCTGACCAACATGGTAGCGGGTGAGATTTTGGAGGCGCGCGATCTGCCCTTGCGGCTGTGCGCCCACTCCCAGTGTTTCCGATCCGAGGCGGGAAGTGCGGGCCGCGACACCGCCGGCATTTTGCGCCAACACCAGTTCGAAAAGGTCGAAATGGTGTCCATCACGAGGCCCGAGGACAGCCGGGCCGAATTGGACCGCATGACCGCCTGTGCCCAGGGCATCTTGGAGGCGCTGGAGATCCCCTACCGGACCTTGGTGCTCAGCACCGGCGACATGGGCTTTGGCGCACAGCGCACCCATGACATCGAGGTCTGGCTTCCCGGCCAAAACACCTATCGCGAAATCTCGTCCTGCTCGGTCTGCGGGGATTTCCAGGCGCGCCGCATGAACGCACGCTATCGGCCAGAGGCAGAGGCGCGGCCGGAATTTGTCCACACCCTCAACGGCTCCGGCCTGGCGGTGGGCCGCGCGCTGATCGCGGTGGTCGAGACCTATCAGACCGAGGATGGATCGGTCACGATCCCGCAGGTTTTGCGCGGGTATCTTGGGGGTGCGAGCACCCTGACGCCCACCGGCACCCTGGTCTAACCGCCCCTCCCGCCCCCTCACCCCGCCTGGCGGCGGGGGTTGGCGTTGGGCCCAGCGCCGCGGCGCCCGGTTCGGGCTGTCCGCGGCGGCGCGCGTCGTCTTTTGCGGGCCTGTCCGTGCAACCTGGGGGTTGCGTGCTCGCAAGGCCGCGCGCGAGCCCTACGGTGCGCATCGCAAACCTACCCGAAAGGTTAGTTTGGTCGAGGGCCGGTGCGGCCAAGCCCGTCCAGTACGCCGTGTTTGCGAAATGCGCACCCAACGGCCTATGCACGCGGCGCGCGCAACACCCAGCCCGTTCACCACGTACACATAAAGCGGC
>JBCBNR010000316.1:0-3791 GCA_039821665.1 Pseudomonadota bacterium | reverse complement strand
AGAGATCGCGGTTTGGAATTGGAGCTATGATGCCTACAAGACCGCGTTGCCCGACATCCGCGCCATGGACATTGATGCTTTCATTGAAAAGTATCGCTAGATGCAGCTTGTTGTGCCTGGTCTTGAACATCTGGACGCCTATCGCGCAGCGCTGGAAACTGGGTGGTCACCGCGAACAACCCGGCCCGAGGCGGCTGCAGAAGAACTGTATGCAATATCAGAAGACCCTGATGCCTTTGTTGCATCGCTTGAGGATCCAGATGCGCGGGGCGATGATATCGAACTCCCCGACGGCAGTTTTGTGAAGCGCCTTCCGAGTTTTCGTCGTTGGATTTGGGACGATGGGTTTTGCGGCAGTATCGAACTGAGGTGGCAACACGGCACCAATGTACTCCCACCAACGTGTCTGGGGCATATTGGCTATGCTGTTGTGCCATGGCGCAGGCGCGAAGGGTTGGCAACATTTGCGCTTGGCGCAATCCTGCACGAGGCACGAGGTGTCGGCCTGACTGCGGTCGAACTGACCGCTGATCCAGAGAATATCGCATCGGTCCGCGTGATCGAGAAGAACCGTGGGCAACTGGTCACGCACCGCAATAAACTGCCGGCCCAGGGTGACGGGAAAGAGCTGCTGTTCCGCATCGACCTCCAGAAATGATGCCCGCACTGGCAAGACACACGCCCGCAGTGACTACACTAGCACTTGGCGCAATTGGCGGCGTCCTGCTCTACGCGCTCAACTTGCCGCTTCCGTGGGTGCTTGGGGCGATTGTCATCACGTCGGTTGGCACGCTCGCAGGATGGAACCTGTCAGGTCCGGAAAGGGCGCGACCCTATGTGGTCGCGATCATCGGAGTGATGCTGGGCTCGGGGTTCAAACCCGACACGTTTGACCATCTGGATCAATGGGCCGTGTCACTTGCCGGGCTTGTCATTTGCGTTGCGATGTCAGCCTTTGTTCTACAAGCGTAGTTGCACCAGATTGGCGGGCAATTGCGCGTGACTGCGCTGTTTATTGCGATGTCGGGCGGTCTCGTTTGAGCGGCTGGGCTATGCAAAGCCTCAGTCTTTCTGGATCAGCGGGTCGAGACCGGTTTGCGCCAGACCGAGACATGCGAGCGGCTGGTGGATGTGAGGGGCGACTTGTCCCAATCCGCCCAACGGTGGACGCGGTCCAGGCCAGCCAACCGAGCCATCAGGTCTAATTCCGAAGGCCAAACATAGCGCATGGGGATCGAGAGCGTTCGGGTCTCGCCGCCAGCCGTCCAGACATGGTGACTGGTAAAGGCTTGCGTGGTCACGTCGATTTCGTCCGTGCCCATATGCCCCGCGTCACAGGCAAAGGCCAACAAGCGCTCGCCCTCTGGCAAGCGCTGGATCGGCGGGATCTGGACCTCAACTACGAACTGCCCGCCGGGGCTCAGGTGCCGCGCTGCGTTGAGGAAACAGGCGACCTGCGCCTCTTGGGTGGTCAGGTTGTTGATCGTGTTGAACACCAGAAAGACCAGCCCGAAGGCCCCCTCGACCTGCGTCGTCGCCATATCGCCGATGGTGACGGGGATCTGCTGTCCTCCGGGCTTTGCGCGCATCGCTGCGACCATGGCGGTCGAAAGCTCGATGCCATGCACCTCCACTCCACGCGCGGCCAAAGGCAAGGCCACGCGCCCGGTGCCTATGGCAAACTCAAGCACCGAAGCACCGCCTGCCAGCTGTGCCAGAACCTCCACCGCCTGCGAAGGATCGGACGCCGCGTGGTCCATATCGTAATCCGCCGCGATGGTGGCGTCGAAATACCCGTCCGAGGTCATGTCCCGGCTCTCCTGTGTACGTGCAACACCTCTGTGATGCGCACAATAGCCTTTCAAAAGGGCGGGATAACGTACGGCCTGCGGATTTGTGGGGCAAGGACGGGGGGACCATAGGCACAGCCTGTGCAGGATCGGAAGTGACGCGAAGACGGCACCAAGCTACGGCGTCTATGAAAGGCAGATCGGATTGACTTTCGGTCCAGGTGCCACTGCAAACTGGATCGCGTCCGCAAACGGGGGGCGTGGCGACGGTTAGGACCTGACCTGACTCAACATTGGGCTCGCCTCCTGGAAGAACACCCAAAATTAGGCTGGTAGACTTCTTCACCTGCCCAACGAGGGCAATCGCCACGCCGCCAATCCAAGGGCGCCTTGCGGCTTTGGATTGGCGGCCGATCTGAGGCACGCTGGCAGAACGGCCGCGCGCGCAACACACCACTGTGGGCGCGCGGAGAACGCGACAGCCTCTGGCTTTACCAGAACACTTGTGTTTGGAGGCGGAAGCGCAGGCCCACCCGAGCGCGGGCCCGCTATGCTTGCAAAGGTGACGGGCGCGACGGGTTTTAGGCGGGCCTGAACCACACTTGGCCCGATCCCGCCACAGCCCGCGAGGCCCCCGCGCGTCCGTCACGTCCTGATCAAAGCACCGACCTCCCACCCCTTGGGACGGGATCAAAGGAACCGCCCAATGGTGGGCGGGCCCTTGGGGTTTAGTCGGTAACCTGATTGCCCTCTTTCGAGGTGATGGCCCCGGCGGGGGCGGCGATCACACGGTGGGTACAATCATATGCAAGCTTGCCGTTTAGCCTGAGGACCGCGCACCCTTCCTTGGACACGGAAGCCCCTGCCGGTCGGCGGCGAGGTTCGTCGCGATCGTCTTCGCCCCGGTCTTCATCACCGAAACTGGCCCGTGGCGCCCCGCTTGGGCCGGGATCCTGGGGGGCCGGGTCTGTGCCAAGCGCCGGTGCGCTGTCCGAAGTGGGTGTAGGGTCCGCTTGCGCAGGGGCATCCCCTTGCGGGTCGTCGGAGCCGTCATCTTGTCCATCGGTGGCCCCGCCCTCGGGATCGTCACTGGGCCCATCGCCGAAGCCGTCGCCAACCTCAAAGGCGGCACTGCGCCAAACGGGCGTCATAGTCCGCGCCTCAGCGCGCCCCTCGGGCAGCACCGGACCCACACCGGGACCGGCAGCGGCGCGAAGGTCTGGCGAGACCTCCACATGGGCCTGGGCCAAAGGCGGAAAAACGGTCAGGGCCAGGGCGACGGCGCCGCCATACAGCATAGAATATGTCATAAGGATACTGTCCTCTCTCATTACACAACAACCACGGGCGTCCCCACCCGGACGAGCCGATAAAGCGTCTCCACATGGGCATTCATCAGCCGAAAACAGCCCGAGGTGGACTTGCGCCCCACACTCGCCGGATCATCCGTCCCGTGGATTTGGTAGTATTTCCACGACAGGTGCAGCGAGTGGCTGCCCAGCGGATTGTCCGGCCCGGGCGGGATATAGCGCGGCAAGTTCGGATTGCGGCGCAACATGGCGGGCGTCGGCCCCCAAGCAGGGTCCACCTCCTTGGCAACGACGTGGGTCTGACCGGTGCGCAGCAGCTCTGGGCTTTCAGCCACGCCAACGGGATAGGCGCGATACTCCGCCCCGCCTTGCCGCCAATAATGCAGCATCCGCTCATCGGTATTGATCAGGATCGCATCCCTTTGGAGGGAGGCAAAGTGCTTGCGCCATTGAGGCTCTTGCGGGCCGGGCGCCACAGTGGCGGTGCAGCCTGCGCCAAGGGCACATAGCGACAGCCGCACGAAGGTGCGTCGATACATAAACGTTACTCAACTGCTCATTACTAACGGGTGCTGTAGGACCGCACAAATCTGGTTAATCTGTGGTCCGGTGCTGGCGGAAAGCGGGGGAGGAGTGGCAATTTTGGACAGGAAGCCCCTGCCAAAGGCATAGGACCGGGGCACTTCGTGTC
>JBCBNR010000315.1:0-3799 GCA_039821665.1 Pseudomonadota bacterium | reverse complement strand
CGGTAAGCGATGACGCCGTCCAGATCTGCGCCGGGCAGCGGGATCATAAACGGGTTGGAGCCGGTGCCGAAGATCAGCTTGTCATAGTCCAGCACATCACCGTTCGCCGCTGTCACCGTCTTGGCGGCGGTGTCGATGGCCGCCACAGCCTCGCCAAATCGACAGGTCACCCCGTGTTGGGTATAATAATCGTCGTCATGGGTGACGATCTCGTCATAGGTTTTGTCCCCCGCCAAAACGGGTGACAACATGATCCGGTTGTAATTGCCGCGCGGCTCGGTATTGAAGAGCGTGATGTCCACATCGGCCCCCGCGTCGACCAGGTGCTCTAGCACCCGGCCGGAGGCCATGCCCGCGCCGATTATGATCAGCTTTTCTGTCATCGGCTTTCCGTTTTCCCCGTTTTCTTGTCGTGTCTTGCGCTTCGTGTGTGTCAGTGCACGCGGCTGGGATAGGCGGCCTCGATCATCGCTTTGGACAGCAAGTCGTAAGCCGCGATCCAGGCCGCCTTGGTGTTTGTGTCGAAGTCCGGGCCCAACCCCTCGCCCAAGGTCCAGATCAGTGCCTCGCCCACCGGTTTGTAGTGGGTCAGCCGCACGCCATAGGTCACATGGCGCCTGGCCAAAGCCTGGGCGACGGGCACGATCTTGTCCGGTGTGCCAAGCCCATCAACAACCGTGCCCAAGGTGGACATCAGCTTTGCCCCCTGGTCAGACATGTTGGATTTAAACAGTGGCATCACATCGGGTGCGATCAGGAACAAGCGCCCATAGAACAGATCGGCCGCCTGGGGCGCGATCGGCGCCACTTTGGCAAAGCTTTGCTGGACAAGGGAGACTTCGGTTTGGGTAAGCATCAGGCTGCCTCTTTCTTAACGTGGCCATGTTCGTAGTCCTCCAAGAATTGCAGGACTTCGCCGCGATAAGCGTAATAGTCAGGATGCTCTAACAGGGCCTTACGGGTCCGAGGGCGGGGCAGGTCCACATCGACAATTTTACCGATGGTCGCCTGTGGGCCGTTGGTCATCATCACCACCCGGTCGGCCAGCAAAATCGCCTCGTCCACGTCATGGGTCACACAGATGGCAGTGACCTTGGTGCGCGACCACACCTCCATCAGCACCTCTTGCAGCTCCCACCGGGTGAGGCTGTCGAGCATCCCGAAGGGCTCGTCCAGGAGCAGTAGTTTGGGGCTAAGCGCGAAGGCCCGCGCGATGCCCACCCGTTGTTTCATGCCGTTGGACAGATCGCTGGCCTGCTTGTCCATGGCATCCGCCAGGCCCACCCGTTCCAGGTAGTATTCGACCACGTCCTGACGCTCGGCCTGGCTTGCTTTTGGGTAAACCCGGTCGGCCCCGATGGCGACGTTTTGCTTGGCGGTCAGCCAAGGAAACAGGGACGGGGCCTGGAACACCACGGCCCGCTCAGGGTCGGCCCCTTCCACGTGGGTGCCGTCGAGGGTGATCGCGCCCTTGGAGATCTCGTTGAGGCCCGCTGCCATGGTCAGCACGGTGGATTTGCCACAGCCCGAATGGCCGATCAGCGAGATAAATTCGCCCTTGTCGATCTTGAGGTTGAAATCCTCCACCACGGTCAAAGGGCCCTTGGGCGTGGGATAGACCTTGTGAAGCTGCGAGAAGTCGAGGAAGCGTTTTTCCAACACACCCTCTTGGGCGCGCGCCACGGCTGACGGCACACCGTGGATCGGGGTGACATCGGGCAAGGCGCGCGTGCCTTCGACCTTTGCGTCGATGCCCACATCCATCAGATATTTGGTGACCTTGGCCCGCAACTCCTTAAAGCCTGCGTGGTGGTTCATCTCGGACCGGATGCGCGGATGGGGAATGTTTACCGAAAAAGCCGCCCCCAACGTGCCGTCCGGGTTCAATGGGATGATCCGGTCGGCCAGCAAAATCGCCTCGTCCACGTCATTGGTGATCAGAACACAGGTCTTTTTGTCCGATTGCACGATCTCCAAGATCTCGTCTGCCAAATTGGCGCGGGTCAGCGCATCAAGCGCCGACAGCGGCTCGTCGAGCAGCAGCAATTCGGGGCTCATCGCCAGAGCGCGCGCCACAGCGACCCGCTGGCGCATGCCCCCCGAGAGCTCTGCCGGGCGGCGGGCGGTGGCATGGGGCAGGCCCACCATGTTGATATAATGATCCGCCTTGTCCGATTGCTCGGCCCGGCTGAGCTTGGGAAACACCGTCTCGACGGCCAGCAGAACATTGCCCTTCACCGTCAGCCACGGCATCAGCGAGTAGGACTGAAACACCAACCCCCGCTCGGGGCCTGGACCGGTCACCGGCGCCCCTTTGAAGGTGACACTGCCCGCATCTGGCGTCTCCAGCCCTGCGATCAGGTTGATCAGGGTGGTTTTGCCCGTGCCGGAGAAGCCGAGGATGGCGACGAACTCGCCCTCCTCCACCTCTAGCGAGATGTTTTTGAGCACTTCTGCCCGGCTGAGACCTTGGCCGAAGCCTTTGGACGCGTTGTTGATCGAAAGGATGCTCATCGCGCTCACCGGTTGTTGGAGAAGGTGAAGAGGGATTGCAGCGCGTACATGACCCGGTCGAGCAGGAACCCGATGATCCCGATGGTCAGCACCGCCACGATGATCTTGGCAAGCGACTGGGACGAGCCGTTTTGGAACTCATCCCAAACGAATTTGCCCAGACCTGGGTTCTGCGCCAACATTTCAGCGGCGATCAGCACCATCCAACCCACACCCAGCGACAGGCGCAGGCCGGTGAAGATCAGCGGCAGGGCCGAGGGCAGCACCAGCTTGGTGATCTTTGTATAGGTGTTCATTTTGAGCACCTTGGAGACGTTGATCAGGTCTTTGTCGATGCTGGCCACCCCTAGGGCTGTGTTGATCAACGTGGGCCAGAGCGAGCACAGGGTCACGGTGATGGCCGAGACCAGGAAAGATTTTGCGAACAAACCGTCATTGGTGGCGTAAAGGGCTGAGACGACCATGGTCACAATCGGCAACCAGGCCAGCGGCGAGACCGGCTTGAAGATCTGGATCAGTGGGTTGAGGGCGGCATTCGCAATCGGTGACAGCCCCGCCATGATGCCCAGCGGGATGGCCACCACGGACGCGATCAAAAAGCCGAAGAACACAGTTTGGATCGAGGTCCAGATTTGCGCATAGTAGGTGGGCGCGCCGGTGAAGGGGATGTCTTTGACCTGATCCGCCTTGCCTTGTGCGATCAAACGCTCGTTGCGTTTTGCGACCCGCTCCTCGTGGCGCTCGCGCTTTTCGGCTTTGTCGAGGGCATCCTGGTGGAGGTTCAGCGCCTCCGACCACACCGCCGCGGGTCCGGGGATTGCGCCGAGCGAGGTTTGCACCTTGGGCGCAAGCGTGCCCCACAGCATCAGAAAGGCCATGATGGCGATCAGAGGGACTGCAAGCAGGCGCCAGATCTCTTTCATCTGCGCGGCCGGGTTGTCGCCTGCGAGTGCTTTGAGCACCGGAGTGATCCAGCTCATCCCGATCACTTGGAACCAGGTGTCGGCTTTGTTGATGCGGGTGAACAGACGCGCGCGGCGGGCCTCTCGGGCCTCGGCAGCGGCGAAGTCAGGGTCCAGCGTGGTCATGGATCAAGGTCCTTTGGGCAAGACAGATGGCGCTAAATGGGTGGGCGCAGGGCAGCCCAATCGCTGCCCTGCAAAGGTGGGGGCTTAGCCCTTCACTTCATTGCCTTCGACGGTTTGACCGGACTTCAGGCCAATCGGCAGGCTTTCCAGATAGGCGTTGGGCGCGCGACCGTCATAGGCGATGCCATCGATGATAT
>JBCBNR010000314.1:0-3927 GCA_039821665.1 Pseudomonadota bacterium | reverse complement strand
CGATGCCGCAAACCGTTCTGTTTGCCTTTATCACCCTGTGGGCCACCATCGGCTGGTCGTTCAACGCAGCCCAACAATCGCGCCTGATCGGCCATGCCCCCGAACGCACCAGCGTTCTGCTGTCGCTTAACGCCGCTGGGATTTACGTAGGCTCGGCCATTGGCGGCGCGGTGGGCGGTCTGGTGCTGGCTTATGGCACGGTGTGGGGGCTTGGGGCAGCCGGCGCGGTGTTTGCAGCGCTTGCGCTTTGGAATGCCTTGGCCACCAACCAGGCAGAGGCCGCTAAGATCCCCAAGGCGGGTTGATTTGTCGTGGACATCCGCCAAGTGACATTGTACCGAGCCACCCAGTCCGACCCCAAGCAACCGAGCCCATGGAAAACATCGTTCTCACTGTCCACCTGCTCTTGGCGCTTGCCCTGATCCTGACCGTGCTTTTGCAACGCTCCGAAGGGGGTGGGCTTGGAATTGGAGGCGGCGGTGGAGGCGGCGGGGACATGATGTCCAGCCGGGGCGCTGCGACAGCCCTGTCAAAGCTGACCTGGGGCCTTGCGGTTGGCTTTCTGATCACTTCGCTGACGCTGACCATTCTGGCCACCCAGAACTCTCAAGGGGCCTCGGTGGTGGGCGATGTGACCAGCGACGGTTTGCCAGACCTGGGCGGCGGGTTGACCCTGCCCCCGTCGTTGCAAGGCGACCTGACGCCGCCATCCGCGGCCGACAGCCCTGCCCTTCCACCGGCCGCGGACTGATCAAGGCGCGCCAGCCCTGGTTGGCGCCCACATATCTGAACACGAGATGTAGCGTTTGACCGCTTGTGTTTTGCGGCATACACGCGATATACTGATATCCCGTGGCACGCGGTCGTCAGACCGCCAAAGAGACGAGCAGTCGCGGGAGACCAGCAAAATGGCGCGCTATGTTTTCATCACCGGCGGTGTGGTGTCGAGCTTGGGAAAAGGGCTCGCATCTGCGGCGTTGGGCGCGCTGTTACAGGCGCGCGGCTATTCCGTGCGTCTGCGCAAGCTCGACCCCTATCTTAACGTCGATCCCGGCACCATGAGCCCGTTTGAGCATGGCGAGGTGTTCGTCACCGACGATGGTGCCGAGACCGACCTGGACTTGGGCCATTACGAGCGTTTTACCGGTGTGGCTGCACGCCATTCCGACAGCATCTCTTCGGGGCGCATCTATTCGCGCGTTTTGGAAAAAGAGCGTCGGGGCGAATATCTCGGCTCGACCATCCAAGTCATTCCCCATGTCACCAACGAGATCAAAGACTTCATCGCCCTTGGCGAGGATGAGGTGGACTTTCAGCTTTGCGAGATCGGCGGCACCGTGGGTGACATTGAAGGATTGCCGTTTTTCGAGGCGATCCGCCAATTCGCGCTCGACCGCCCCCGGGGCCAATGCGTGTTCATGCACCTGACGTTGCTGCCGTATATCGCGGCCAGTGGCGAGTTGAAAACCAAGCCCACGCAGCACTCGGTTAAGGAACTGCGCTCCATCGGGCTTGCCCCGGATGTGTTGGTCTGCCGGTCCGAAGGGCCGATCCCCGAGCGCGAGCGCGAGAAGCTGGCCCTGTTCTGTTCCGTGCGCAAAGAAAGCGTGATCGCCGCTCAAGACCTCAACTCGATCTACGAAGCACCCCTTGTCTATCACAAGGAAGGCTTGGATCAGGCTGTGTTGGACGCCTTTGGCATCTCGCCCGCGCCCAAGCCTAACCTGAGCGTTTGGGAAGACGTGGCCGAGCGTATCGCCCATCCCGAAGGCGAAGTGCGGGTCGCTATCGTCGGCAAGTACACCCAGTTGGAAGACGCCTATAAATCCATCGCCGAGGCGCTGACCCATGGCGGCATCGCCAACCGGGTGCGGGTGCGCGCCGAATGGCTGAATGCGGAAGTGTTTGAAAGCGGCGATGCCGCCCCTCTGTTGGAAGGGTATCACGCCATTCTGGTGCCCGGCGGCTTTGGCGAGCGAGGCACGGAGGGCAAGATCAAAGCCGCCCAATTCGCACGTGAACGGGGCGTGCCCTATCTGGGCATCTGCCTAGGCATGCAAATGGCCGTGGTGGAGGCTGCGCGCAACCTGTTGGGGTTGGAGAATGCAGGCTCGGAAGAATTTGACCATGAAGCGGGTGCAAAGCGGTTCGAGCCCGTGGTCTACCACCTCAAAGAATGGGTGGAAGGCAACCGCACGGTCAAGCGCGCGGTGGATGACGACAAGGGCGGCACCATGCGCTTGGGCGCGTACCAGGCCCAGTTGAACCCGGGCAGCCAGGTCGCTGGCATCTATGGCGCGGACGAGATTTCAGAGCGTCACCGCCATCGCTACGAGGTGGATATCTCCTACCGCGAGGGGTTCCAGGATAAGGGGGTGACGTTTTCGGGCGTCTCGCCGGATGGGCAACTGCCCGAGATCATCGAGATCCCCGACCACCCGTGGTTTATCGGCGTACAGTTTCATCCAGAGCTGAAATCAAAACCCTTCGCACCCCATCCTTTGTTCCGGGATTTCGTCCGCGCCGCCGTTGACCATAGTCGCTTGGTCTAGGCCCGGGTCTTTCCGGGCCAGCGCGGGTGGACACTGGGGCAGCCAAGACTTAGATCAGATCCATGTTTGCAGATCTTATGAACCGCCTTTTGGGCGAGACCCCGCCCGAAAACCCCCAGGCCGATTATCGCACGGCGCTTGCGGCCCTTCTGGTGCGCTGCGCGAAGGTGGACGGTGTCTATGACCCGTCCGAGCAAGCGATGGTCAGCCAAATCCTGACCGACCGATATGGCTTGGACGCCCCGCACGCCGCCCAACTGAAAGCCGAAGGCGAGGCGTTGGAGGCGGATGCGGGCGACACCGTTCACCTGACCCGCCTGATCAAAGACGGCGTTCCCTATGAGGAACGTATCGCGGTGGTCGAGGCGTTGTGGCGCGTCGTCCTTGCAGATGAGACCCGAGATGCCGAGGAGAACGCCTTTCTGCGCCTGGTCGTCAGCCTGATCGGCGTGAACGATCGGGACAGCGGATTGGCCCGCCAGCGCGTGGTCTCAGACCTTAGCTGAAAGCCGCGCCCGTTACCCCAATCGCGCCAGAATCTTGTCCGCGATCAGGTGTGAAACGCGGACATTACTCTGTCGTGTGACACCCGCGATATGGGGCGTCAAAAGCAGGTTCAGACCCTCGAACGCAGACCCGGTGGTGGCGTCCAAGGGCTCTGCCTCGAATACATCCAAGGCCGCGCCGCCGATGTGACCGGCCCGCATCGCGTCACACAGGGCCGCCTCATCCACAACACCGCCACGCGCAGCGTTGATCACGATCGCCCCTTTGGGCAGGGCCGACAGTGCCGCTGCATCCAAAACATGGCGGGTGCCCTCGGTCAGGGGCACATGCAGTGACACCACATCCGACTGGGCAAAAAGCGTGTCTTTCGCAACCGGCGTGACAGCGCCCCAGGCTGGATCATCCTCGGCAACAAAAGGGTCATGGGCGATCAGCGTCACGCCAAAGGGGGCCGCGCGGGCCGCCACCTCACGCGCGATGGCGCCAAAGCCAAGCAGACCGAAGGTGCAGCCCCCCAGCTCGGCACCGATCATCGCCTGGCGCGGCCACGCGCCCGCCGCCACCTCGGCCGAGCGCAACCAAGCGCCACGGCGCAGCATCAAGGCAGCGGTCAGCACATATTCAGCCACACTGGCGTCATTGGCCCCAGTGGCTGGGAACACGTCGATGCCCCGCGCGGTACAGGCGGCAAGGTCGATATTGTCCAGACCCACGCCCAGACGGCCCACAGCCTGCAACGCCCCAGCGGCCGCCAACAGATCACCGCGCACCTGGGTGCGGTTGCGCACGATCAATGCGCGCGCCTGCGCCACCGCCCGGGACAGGGCTTGCGGCTGATCCACCAGGCCGGGGTCGTAATGCGTCTCGA
>JBCBNR010000313.1:0-3941 GCA_039821665.1 Pseudomonadota bacterium | reverse complement strand
CGCGCGCATGACCTTAGAGCCCGAACGCCATTTGTTGATCTACGCCAACCGCCCGCCGCGCGACGTTGACCCGTTCTTGCAGGCCCTCGACATTCGCAAGCTTAGCTCTGCCCTGCCGGGTCTGCCTGGCGAGGTTGTACCAGCGCGATCGCAATAAGCGACAGGGCAAGGGCCGCCCAAACGCCCGGGGCGTAGCGCTCCCCCAACAGGGCCATGGAAAAGAGCACGCCAAACCCTGTGACCACATAGGACACCTGTGCGGAAAACACCGGCCCTGCGCGGGTGACCAGCCACAGATAGCCCAAATAGGCGACCACGTGCAAAAGCGTGCTGGCGAGCAGGGCCACCTCCAACGTGCCGGGGCGCGGGGACAGGGGCACGAACGTGCCGGTGACCAGCACCAACCCGGCCACAAGGCCCAGGCCCAAAACCGACGCGCCCCACAGCATCTGTAAGGGCTCCAGCCCAGAGGCCCCGCGCCAGGCCACGAAATTGCCCTCGCATCCATAGCACAAGGGCGAGAGCAGCGCGACCAACACCCATATCGCTTGGGTGCCTTGGGGCAGGCTTGCCTCGGGGCCGGCGATCATCACCATGGCCACAGCGCCCAGGCCAATTCCGGCGCCACGGCGCAGTTCTGGCCGCTCGAAGCCCAGCATCAGCGCGATCGGCAGGCCGAACATCGGTACCATCGAGATGATGATGGCCATGATGCCCGCGGGCAGTTGGGCAGCCGCGAGATAGGTAAAGAAGTTGGGCACCACTGTGCCCAGCAGTGCAATGCCCAGCAGCAGCACAAAATGCCGTCTCAGCCCAGGCCAGGACAGGCCACGGGCGCGCAGCAAGGCGCTGAGCACGACCACCATGATGATCAATTGCCACAGGATCAGGCCCAGGGGCTCGGCCCCTGTTTGGGCGACGATGCGGGTCAGCGGAATCGTCAGCGCCCATGCGGCCCCGATGACGATCAGAACCCCGTAAGCGTGCCTCATACCGGTGCGGCTGTGGCGGGCAAGGCGCCGCCCATGCGCACCGGCAAGATGCGCGTGGCCTTGCCCGTGCGATCATCGGTTTCCAGATAGACGCCCGCCACCGTCGCCTCGCCCAAGGCCGGGCGAAATCGTCCTTTGGACATGCCGGTGGTAAACCGCGCCAAGGGCTCGTCCTTTTCCATGCCGATGACCGAGACATAGTCGCCGCACATGCCCGCATCGGTCAGATACCCGGTGCCGCCCGGTAATATCTGGGCATCACCCGTGGGCACATGGGTATGGGTGCCCACCACCAGCGAGGCGCGGCCGTCGCAGAAATGGCCCATGGCCATTTTCTCGGACGTGGCCTCGCAATGGACATCGACCACCACCGCCTGCACAGCGCCGCCCAGGGGCACGGAGCGCAAGGCGGCATCGATGGTGCCGAACGGATCGTCGTAAGCCCTGCGCATAAAGACCTGGCCCAGCACTTGCAGGACCGCCACCTTACGCCCGCGCGAGACCTCGAAGACATGCGCGCCTTTGCCCGGCGCGGTTTTGGCAAAGTTCAGCGGGCGCACGATCCGGGGTTCGCCATCGATAAAGCCCAGCATATCCTTTTGATCGAAGGCATGGTCGCCCAAGGTCACGCAGTCGATGCCAGCGGACAGGAACCCTTGGGCATGCTCGACGCTCAGGCCCATGCCCGAGGATGCATTCTCGCCATTGACCACCACCGCATCCAGACGCCATTGCGTGCGCAGGCGTGGCACCGCCTCGATCACGGCGGCCCGGCCTGAACGGCCCATCACATCACCTAGGAAGAGAAGTCTCATCCCTGCCACCTACGCCCGAGGGGGACTTGGGGCAAGTATCGATCTGCACGAAGGCCCCTTGATGCACAGGACGGGTGACCCTAGCATCGCGCGACATTGACCGCGAGGTGCTGCATTGCCCCATGATCATGCCCAGCAAGACCCCCCAAGCGAGGCGGAATTGCGCGTCAAAGCGTTGGAGACGCTGCTGGTCCAAAAGGGCCTGGTGGATCCCGCAGCACTCGACGCGATCATCGAGACCTATCGCGACCATGTGGGCCCGCAAAACGGTGCCCAGGTCATCGCTCGGGCCTGGACGGACCCGGCCTACCGCAGGCGGCTGCGACAGGATGCGACCGCTGCGATTGCCGAGCTGGGCTTTGTCGGGCGTCAGGGCGAGCATATGGTGGTGGTGGAAAACTCGGACAGGGTGCACAACCTGGTCGTTTGCACCCTGTGCTCGTGCTATCCGTGGCCGGTGCTGGGCCTCCCGCCCAGTTGGTACAAGTCCGCGGCCTACCGCGCGCGTGCGGTGATCGACCCACGCGGTGTGCTGGCCGAATTTGGGGTGGACATAGCGCCTGAGACAGACGTGCAGGTCTGGGACAGCACCGCGGAGATAAGATACCTCGTTCTGCCCCAGCGCCCGGACGGCACGGACGGTCTGTCGCCACATGCGCTGGCCGGCCTGGTCACCCGGGACGCCATGATCGGCACCGGGCTGGTGCATGCGCCATGAACGGGCTGCATGACATGGGGGGGCAGCAAGGGTATGGTTCGGTAGCCCCGGATCCTGAAGAGCCGCTGTTCAAAGCCCCGTGGGAGGCGCGCGCGCTGGCCCTGACGCTTGCCATGGGGGCCCATGGCAGGTGGAGCCTCGATCGCTCGCGGTTTGCGCGCGAAACGTTGCGCCCCGATCAGATGGTCACGCTGAGTTATTACCACCGTTGGATCGCAGCGCTGGAGGCGTTGATGCTTGACTGCGGCCTTGTGACGGAGGCTGAGCTGGCCGGTGGCCCGCCCGAGACCGGGGGCACCCCCGCCCTGCGGGCGGGGGATGTGGCCCGGGTGTTGGCCAAAGGTGGGCCCACCTTGCGCGACAGCGCGCGCACGCCGCGCTTTGCCCCGGGCGACCGGGTGCGCGCAAAGGTCATGCACCCCAAAGGACACACCCGCCTGCCGCTGTATGCGCGTGGCAAGCCGGGTGAGGTGGTGCTTTATCACGGCACCCATGTCTTTGCAGATGCCTCCGCCCGGGGCGAGGATGCGCCCGCCGAGCCGCTTTACGCTGTGCGGTTTTCCGCACGCAGCTTGTGGGGCGATGCGGCCCATGAGCGCGACAGCGTAACGCTGGATTTGTGGGAGCCGTATCTTGAGCCTGCCTGAGCCTGAACAGCCTTTTGATGCACCTTGGCAGGCAAGCGCCTTTGCGCTGGCCGTGCATCTGTCCCAGCAAGGGCATTTTACGTGGTCCGAATGGACCAGCACCTTTGGGGCGCGGCGCGCAGGCGGCGGGGCCTATTGGTCCGATTGGCTGGACACGTTGGACGAGATGTTGCGCGCCAAGCATCTGGGGGACGCAGCCCACGTGGCCACCCTGGTGGAGGCCTGGCGCGAGGCCTATGCGACCACGCCCCACGGCACACCGGTTACGTTGCCACCAGCCCGAGCTCGGTGATCACCCCGTCCAGGGGTTGGTCCGTCGCCTCTCGTGGGACAGCACCCACCAGTTGGGCGCTGTAGGCCAGCCCGTACGCACGGACCTGGCCTTGGTCGCGCAGGGCCTCCAGGGTTCGGTCGTAAAACCCACCGCCATAGCCCAAACGATAGCCTTGCGCGTCAAAGGCCAGCAAGGGGGCCAGAACCACATCGGGCACGCAGGCCCGATCCTGGGCCGGGATCATCGCCCCATACGCCCCTGCCACCAAATCTGCCCCCGGATGCCAAGCGCGAAACTGCAAGGCCTGCCCCTTGCCCACCACCACCGGCAGGCACAGTGACCACCCGCGGGCGTGCAGCGCTTGCAGCGCCGGGCGCGGATCCAGCTCTGACCGCATGGGCCAATAGGCCGACAGGGTGCCAGGCGGTCGGTCGCCAAGCAGGCGCACAAGGTGAAAGGTCGCCTGGGACACCCCACCTCGGGCCTGGGCCTGGG
>JBCBNR010000312.1:0-3970 GCA_039821665.1 Pseudomonadota bacterium | reverse complement strand
CGAAGAAAAACTGCGCGCGCTGCATGGCGCGGCTGGTCAGATCCAGTGCACGGCTTACACACTGGGCCCGGAACAGCTTGACCGCCTGCTCGGCGCGCAAAGGTCCGCGCGGGGCGCGACCGGGCGGCAGCTCACCCGCGATCAGGCGCGCGCGCAGTTTTTCTTCGACCAGGGTGGCGCGGTCCATGGCGTTTAGAAGAAGGCTTGCAGACCCGTTTGTGCCCGCCCAAGGATCAACGCATGGATGTCATGGGTGCCCTCATAGGTGTTCACGGTTTCCAAATTGGCCGCATGGCGGATCACCTGAAACTCTTGGCTTATGCCGTTGCCGCCATGCATGTCGCGCGCCATACGCGCGATGTCCAACGCCTTGCCGCAATTGTTGCGCTTGATCAGACTGATCATCTCGGGTGCGGCCTGTCCTTCGTCCATCAAACGCCCCACCCGCAGGGCGGCTTGCAGGCCCAGGGTGATCTCGGTCTGCATATCCGCAAGTTTCTTTTGGAACAGCTGGGTGCCTGCCAGCGGCTTGCCGAATTGCACGCGGTCCAGGCCATAGCTGCGCGCGCGCAGCCAGCAGTCTTCGGCCGCGCCCATAACCCCCCAGGCAATGCCAAAGCGGGCGCGGTTCAAACAGCCAAACGGACCCTTAAGGCCTTGGACATCGGGCAACAACGCGTCCTCGCCCACCTCCACATTGTCCAAGACAATCTCGCCCGTGACGGAGGCGCGCAGGGACATCTTGCCTTCGATCTTCGGGGCGCTGAGGCCCTTCAGGCCCTTGTCCAACACAAAGCCCCGGATTTTGCCGCCATGGGCCTCGGACTTGGCCCAGATCACAAACACATCCGCAATCGGGCTGTTGGAAATCCACATTTTCGAGCCGGTGAGACAATAGCCGCCATCGGTTTTCACAGCGCGGGTTTTCATGCCCGCCGGGTCCGAGCCTGCATCCGCCTCGGTCAGGCCAAAGCACCCGATCCACGCGCCAGAGGCCAGTTTCGGCAAATACTTCTCGCGCTGAGCATCGGTGCCGTAGGCATGGATGGGATACATCACGAGGCTGGATTGCACCGACATCATGGAGCGATAGCCGCTGTCCACCCGCTCCACCTCGCGGGCGATCAGACCGTAAGAGACATAGTTGGCGCCAAGGCCGCCATACTCTTCGGGAACGGTCGCGCCCAAAAGCCCTGCCTCGCCCATCTGGGCGAAAATCTCGGGCTCCACCCGCTCCTCGGCATAGGCTTGGGTGACCCGCGGCATCAGCTTGTCCGCCGCGAAGGCCCGCGCGCCCTCGCTCAACATCCGCTCCTGCTCGCTCAACTGGTCAGAGAGGCGGAAGGCATCCGCCCAGTCAAAGGTGTTGAGGTCCGGGCCATAGCCTTTGGGCGATAGGTCTTTCATCTCGAGCACTCCTTGGGCGGTGTCTAACTTGGGCGGTGTCAAAGCTGTGCAACACATGGCAAGCCAGAGGCGCAGAGGCAAGCGTTTGGACCGTTCGCCGCGCGCAAAGGGGGGTACGGTCTGTGCTTTTGCGCTGGAAGCGCAAGGTCACAAGCGCGGTGCGGGGCGCGCTGCATCCGCAACCCAAGCGGCCATTTGGGGTGACGTGGCGCGTGTCGCGCGCGCACCGCCCATAGCAACCAATTCCACCCTGACGCGTTTGCCAGACACAGTTTCTTGCACGGAGGACGGAGCATGTACGGTGGTGCCGAGCGCAACCTGTTTCAAATCGCCCAACGCGTTTTTGGATCGATTGACGAAAAGAACCTGACGCTCGCCGCCGCTGGGGTCGCGTTTTACAGCTTTCTGGCGCTGTTCCCGATGCTCGCGGCCGCCATCGGGTTTTGGGGCCTGGTGGCCGATCCGATGACCTTAAGCGCGCAGATTGATGCACTGTCCGGTGTGGTGCCCGCCTCGGCCTTCGGGGTCATTGAGGCCCAGATCGACACGTTGATCGCCGCCCCAAGCGAGACGCTGAGCTGGGCTGCCATCGTCTCTTTGGGCCTTGCGCTCTTCTCGGCCCGGGCCGGTGTCTCCGCGCTGATGCAGGGGCTGAACGCTGTTTATCAAGAACCAAACCGCTCGAACTTCCTGGTCAAGAATGTGATTGCCTTGCTGCTGACGGTGATGCTGATCTTCGTTGCCCTGCTCGCCTTAGGGTCCATTGTGGTTCTGCCGATCCTGCTGGCGCTGATCCCCCAGCCAGTGCCTTTGGAATGGCTGATCGTACCCTTGCGCTGGTTGATCTTGGGCGTGGTTGTGGTCGGTGCCCTTGGGTTGATCTACAAGCTTGCCCCAAACCGCCGAGACGCGCAGGTGGGGTGGCTGACGCCCGGGGCGGTGATCGCCACGGTGCTGTGGGCCGCGGCCTCTGTCGGGTTTTCGGTCTATCTGTCGAACTTTGCCAATTACAACGAGGTCTACGGCTCGATCGGGGCAATCGCGGCCTTGCTGATGTGGTTCTTCATCTCAGCCCTGACCGTCCTGATCGGGGCAAGTGTAAATGCCGAATTGGAATTGGCGACACGCCAGGACACCACCGTCGGCCCAGACCGGCCTTTGGGCAAACGGGGCGCCTATGTGGCCGACACGCCGCCCAGTGAAAGTTAAGGGCAGCTTGGTCTCGGCAGGTCGTTGCTTGGGGCGGCTAGGTCGCCGCCCAGTGCCTTATGGCCATGGCAAGGCCCGGCGCGTCCTCCAACATCGGCAGGTGGCCCGAGTTCAACAAAACAGCCCGCCCCCGGGGCAGCCGACCCAAAAGATCAAGTTGGTGTGCAGGCGTGACCACTGGATCTTTGGTGCACAAAAGCGACAGCACCGGGCAGGTGACCTGTTCCAGACATGCGGTCAGATCCGCGCCATAGAGCCATTGGCCAAACTGATACACCGCATCCAAATTGGCCCGCAGCACATCCCGGCGCATACGGTGCAAGGTATGGCTGTGGGGCAATGGTTGAGCGCTCGCAGTGGTCACGCCTTGGCGAAACCGGGCGGGCGTGGACGCCCAGGACGTCACCATCGCGTGAAACGAGGCAGGACCCAGGTAAGGCGCGCTCAAAAGCGTCTCCAAGGGGCCCGTATCGCGGCCCCGATGGCCGGCAAAGAGCGCCCCGATCAACAGAACATCGCGCACCAGGGTCGGGTGCCGCGCGGCCAGGGCCAGGGCGATCAGCCCCCCGGTGGAATGGCCCACCAGGCGCACGGGGCGTCCGATGCGCTGAAGGCGTGCCGCATAGGCCGCGATCATCGCCTCGAAATAGGCAGAGCCCCCGTCCTCAGACGGCAGGGGCAGATCCGGGTGGGTCCAAGGCGTGTGACCCGGCAAGGGCAGAAAACCGCCAGCCCCGCCCAAATCCTTGATCAACGGCAGCACGGGGCGCCAAATCGCAGGACTTTCCAAAAGCCCGTGGATCATCAAAATCGGGGGGCCGTCGCCCGGGTGGCCGAATGGCTGGAGGGGCGCAGTAGACTGGCCTTTGATCCGCCCCGTGGCCCTGCGGGTGCGCGCCAAGGCTCGGTGACCCACATCGCGCAAATCGATGGCTCGCAACAGGGCCATCGGCGACCAGCCTGGGGCTGTGTCGGCCCCGCTCACGCAGCCTCTCCCGATGTGGTGCCGACAGGCTCCACCGGGATGGGCCCGTTGACAGTGAGGGTGCGATAGGGAAACGGGATCTCGATGCCTGCGTCATCCAAGGCGGCCTTGATCGCCGCCACCACCTGATCGCGCGAGACGCGGATATCCAAGGGGCGCGAGCCGGTCCACCATGCCACTTCAAAATCAATAGAAGACGCGCCGAAAGCTTTTGCGAGCACTTGCACGTCACGTACATCGTTGCGAACGCTGTCAACCGCACGCACGGCATCTTCGATTACCCCGCGCGCCTCATCTACGTTTTCCCCATAAGCCACACCCACAATGATCGTGGCCCGTCGCAATTCCTTGGAGGTGCGTACGGTGACA
>JBCBNR010000311.1:0-3971 GCA_039821665.1 Pseudomonadota bacterium | reverse complement strand
TCTGCGTGCCATACATGGCGCTTCCACGCCGCGGCTCGGCCTGGCCCGCCCCGCCCACCCCAATTGCTAGGATCACCGCACCAAAAAGGCTTTTCACAGCGTTTTGCCCCCGTTTCATCGGTTTTATCACGTTTCCACCATAACCCGCTGACAGGCACACGCAATTTTGTTCTTGGCCTAGGCCGGAGCGTGCCGTATAACCGTGGCACTGCTCGATAGGTTTCTTGCCTGGATGAAACCTGCCGCAATAACTTAACGCCCTCCTTGTGAGGGCGTTTTTTTTGGTGCACAGCCAAACACTTCACAGGGTCTGATCACACTGGGGCTATCCACCTTCGCAGATGCAGCATATACCTAAGGGGTATCTGGTCAGAGGGAGACTGCCATGTCGCTGCAAGGGAAAACCGCGCTTATCACCGGCTCCAATTCCGGGATCGGGCTGGGCATTGCGCAAGAACTGGCCCGCCTTGGGGCCAATGTGGGCCTCAACTCCTTCACAGATCGGGACGAGGACCATGCGCTTGCGCGCAAAATCGCCGACGACACCGGCGTGCAGGCGGCCTACATCCCAGCCGATATGAGCGATGGCGAGGCGTGCCGCGCCTTTGTTTCCAAGGGATCCGAGATCTTTGGCGCCGTTGACATCCTGATTAACAATGCGGGCATCCAACATGTGGAACCGATCCCTGCGTTTCCTGCGGCAAAGTGGGATGCGATCCTTGCGATCAACCTTTCGTCGGCCTTTCACACCACCGCCGCGGCCCTGCCTTTGATGCGAGATGCGGGCTGGGGGCGGGTGGTCAACATTGCCTCTGCCCATGGGCTGACCGCCTCTCCGTTCAAATCCGCCTATGTGGCGGCCAAACATGGGATTGTGGGGCTCAGCAAGGTGACCGCACTCGAAACGGCCGAGGAGCCGATCACCTGCAACGCGATCTGCCCAGGCTATGTGCTGACCCCCCTGGTTGAAAGCCAGATCCCCGACACGATGAAGCAATATGGCATGGATCGCGAAACAGTGATTCGCGATGTACTGCTGGAACGCCAACCTTCGAAACAATTCGCCACGACCGAGCAATTGGGCGGATGCGTCGCCTTCCTGTGCTCAGATGCCGCAGCGCAGGTGACCGGCACCACCCTGTCGGTCGATGGCGGGTGGACAGCCCTGTGAAAAAGATCAACCTCGCCTTGCAAGGTGGCGGCGCCCATGGCGCGTTTACGTGGGGCACCCTCGATCGCCTGTTGGAAGAGCCGGATTTGGAGATCGAAGGCATCTCTGGCACATCCGCAGGCGCCATGAACGCCGCTGCCCTCAAGGCCGGCTGGGTCCGGGGTGGAAACGAGGGCGCCCGGGCCGCACTCGAGGCCTTTTGGGACGAGATTTCCCAATCGGGCGACGGCGTGTCCCAATGGCTGTCGTTCCTGACACCCCACCCGGACCTTTTCTCCAAATGGGTGGAGATGTCGCCAGCCTATCTTATGGGGGATGCGCTCACACGCACCTTTTCGCCCTACCAATTGAACCCGCTCAACATCCACCCTTTGCGCCCAATCGTCGAAAAGATGCTCGATTTTGACAAGGTGTGCGCGGCGGCGGGGCCCAAATTGTTCATCTCGGCCACCAATGTGCGCACGGGCAAGATCAAGGTGTTTTCGGGCCAGGACATTTCGGGCGACACCTTGCTCGCATCCGCCTGCTTGCCCACCCTCTACCAAGCGGTGGAGATCGAGGACAAAGACACCCAAACGACCGAGGCCTATTGGGATGGCGGCTATATGGGCAACCCGGCCCTGTTCCCACTCTTTGACGAGACGGACAGCGCCGACATCCTGATCGTACACATCAACCCGATCTTGCGAGACGAGGTGCCCCGGTCCGACCGCGACATCCTCAACCGCATCAACGAGATCAGCTTCAACTCCTCGCTGTTGCGCGAACTACGCGCGATCGATTTCGTGCGCAGGCTGCTCGATGATGGCAAGATTTCCAACAATTCGATGAAAAATGTCCTGATCCACTCCATCCGCGACGATGATCTGATGCGCAGGCTGGGCGTGGCCACCAAACTGACCCCGGACCGCGCGCTTTTGCGCCAATTGCGCGACGCGGGCCGCGCGGCCATGGACGACTTTCTGGGGGCCCATAAGGACGATATCGGCTTTCGCGGCACGCTCGATCTGCGCGCCATGTTCGCCTAAGCGCCCCCATCATTTTTGCGAAAAATATCCTGGGGGACGCGCGCCTGCGCGCGGGGGGCAAAGCCCCCGTCCCCGGCCTGCCAAAGCGCAAAGGCTCACCTTAGTCCTGGGTGGTGACCCATAAAATTCGCGCGTCATCCTCCGAGACCGAGATAACGTTATGGCCCATGGCTGCATCGTAATAGGCGCAATCGCCCCGTGCCAGGCGCACGGGCGCATAGAACTCCGTCAACAACTCCACCACGCCTGCGAGCACATACAAAAACTCTTCACCGTCATGGCGCACCCAACCCTCGAAATCCTCGAAAGACCGCGCACGCACCACCGCGCGGTAAGGCAGCATCTTTTTGCCGGTCATCTCGGTAGCGAAAATCTCGTGCTCGTAGGTCGATGTGGGATGAGAGACGCCTTCGCCCGCCCGGGTCACCGCCCGTCTGGCCATCATGGCTTGGGTCCTAGGTGGTGTGAACAATTGCGGGATGGTGATCCCCAGCCCCTCGGCCAGCTTGCGCACCGCGTCATAGGTGGGTGACATCTGATCGTTTTCGATCTTCGACAGGGTCGACCGGGCAAGCCCCGCGGCTTGGGCCGCCTGTTCCAGGGTCCAATTGCGCTCTTTGCGCAGGGCTCGCACCCGTGCGCCCAAGTCGACGGGGGTTTGCGCTTGGGCCTCGGCAGCACCCCGCGCGATTTTCAATACATCTTGGGCTTGCGTGTTGCGCTCCATCGACATCTCCGCTCATCCTGTCTAGGGCCTACCGCCAGGGATCGGTCAAGGGCAAGGAAAATGGACACCGCACCTGGCATTCATCCGCCCGGGATCTTCAATATGGCGGCCCACACCCTGGGGCCAGACCCTGCGCGCCCGGCGGGAAAGATCGCACTGATTGATGCGCGAAGCGACCAGGATCACACCGCCTGGACCTATGGGCAGCTGTTGCGCGCGGTCCAGGGCGCGATGAGCGGGCTGTCGGGCTGTGGCGTTGGCCCCGGCGATCGGGTGGTTCTGCATCTGAGCAATGGCGCGCGCTTTCCTATTCTCTTTTTCGCAGCGCTCGGCCTGGGCGCGGTACCCGTGCCCACCTCGGCCCAGCTGACCCATGGCGAGTTGTGCGCGATTGTGCGCCAAACGGCCCCAAAGCTCACCTGCTTGCGCTCAGGCGCGCGTCCCGTGCCCGGCCAGATTTTATGGGAACGGGCGGCTGCTCGGTTTGATCATATGCCCGCACGCGACTTCACAGCCACGCGCAGCAACGACCCTGGCTATATTGTCTTTACCTCAGGGACGTCGGGACGTCCACGCGGGGTTCTTCACGCCCATAGCGCGGGCTTTGCCCGGCGCATGATGTGGGAGGGCTGGTATGGCTTGACCTCGGACGATGTGATGCTGCACGCAGGCGCGCTCAATTGGACCTATACCTTGGGCACGGGCCTCACCGACCCCTGGGCTGTGGGCGCTTGCGCGGTGGTCTATACCGGCGCGCCGGATCCCGGCATCTGGCCAAAGCTGATCGCGCGCCACCGTGCGACGCTGTTCGCAGCGGCCCCTGGTCTCTTTCGCCAAATGCTCAAAACCGCACCGGACAGGGCCCAATTTGCGAGCCTGCGCCACGGCCTGAGTGCGGGCGAAACCCTGCCCGAGCCCACTTTGGCCCAGTGGCGCAAAGCCACGGGCACGGACCTCCACCCTGCCCTGGGCATGACCGAGATCAGCACCTTTGTCTCCGGCGCGCCCGGGCGGCCCGCCCCACAGGGCAGCGTCGGCTATCCCC
>JBCBNR010000310.1:0-3972 GCA_039821665.1 Pseudomonadota bacterium | reverse complement strand
AAACTCGAAACTCATCGCCGAGAACCGCAAGGCGCGGTACAATTACGCGATCGAGGACACGTTGGAGTGCGGGCTGGTACTGGCCGGGTCCGAGGTGAAAAGCCTGCGTCTGGGCGGGGCCAACATCGCCGAGAGTTATGCGACCATAGACGACGGGGAACTGTGGTTGGTCAACGCCCATATCGCAAGCTACGACAAGGCCAAAACCTTCGGGCACGAGGAGCGTAGGCGCCGCAAGATGCTGGCCTCCAAACGCGAGGTCGCCAAGCTGTGGCAAGGCATCGGGCGCGAGGGGATGACCCTCGTGCCGCTCAAACTCTATTTCAATGAAAAGGGCCGGGCAAAGCTGCTCTTGGGCCTCGCGAAGGGCAAGAAGATGGCCGACAAACGCGAGACGGAGAAAAAGCGCGATTGGTCCCGCGAGAAAGCCCGCCTGTTGCGCGAACGGGGGTAAGATGCGTCTCGCAAACGCGCAACGTGCCGAGCTAAGCCGCGCAACCGCACCGCGCTGGGGCGGACGCGTCTCTCCGCTAGGAACAGGCCAACACCTCGACGGGCCCTCTCCCAACTCCGATTGCGTCCAACCGAGCACGCTCACCAACACCGCCAACCCCTTCATTTTTGCACAAATATCCTGGGGTAAAACGCGGCTCCAGCCGCGTTAGGGGCAACGCCCCTTGCCCGCGCGTCAGCGCTCAAAAGGCATGGCGGGCGACAGCCCGCCTCCGCCCCACCAGGCGGTTTGACCGTTGCACCCTTCCAAGGGCGCGCCTAAATTGCCCAAAGACATAAGGACCGATGATGCGCAAACGCAGGGGCAGTGGGAAACCGACCATCACGGATGTGGCGGAGCTGGCAGGTGTCTCCGCCATCACCGTCAGCCGCACCTTGCGCACACCGTCCCAGGTCTCTGAGGCCACGCGCAAAAAGGTCACCGACGCGGTCGCAGAACTGGATTACCGGCCCGACCCTGCGGCTGTGGCGCTCGCCTCCTCTCAATCCACTTTGATCGGTGTGCTGATCCCCTCGGTCACGAATTCGGTCTTTTCGGATGTGATGCGCGGCATGCACCACATCGTGGACAGCACGCGCTTTTCCATCCAGTTCGCCAACACCCGCTACGATCCCGAAACCGAATTGAAGCTGCTGCGCCAGTTCCTGGCCCAGCGCCCCGCGGGTCTGATCGTCACGGGCCGGGATCTGGCCCCGCAATTGAGGGCCGAATTGGCCCAAGCGAACTGCCCGGTCGTCCAAATCATGGAACTGGATGCCCTACCCATCGGGGACTGCGTGGGATTTGACCACGCGGATGCGGCCAGGCTGGCGGCCTCCCATCTGATCGCGGCGGGTTACACCAAAATCGGATATCTGGGCGCACGCGAGGATGCCCGCTCGCAAGAGCGTCTGGCCGCGTTTTCCCAGCACCTTCAAGCACAGGGTCTCTACGCCCAGGATCGCATGATCCCGGCCAAAGATCCTGCGAGCATCGGGCTCGGCCGCCACCTTGCCGCGCAGCTTTTCGACGAAGGGCCCGCCTGCGACGCGATCCTGTGCAACAACGATCTGATCGCCGTTGGCGCGCTTTTCGAATGCCAGCACCGTGCAATTCGCGTGGGGCCGGAATTTGGCATTTGTGGCTTCAACGATATCGAGATGATGGCCCAATGCGTGACCCCAATCACCTCCATCATCACACCGCGAGAGGCGGTGGGCGCCCAGGCTGTCACCCGCATCCTGGCACGCGTCGAAGACCCGGACCTGCCCCCGGTGACCCAAGATTTGGGCGTGCAACTGATCGCGCGCGCCAGCACCGCGCGCTAAAGGTGACAGGGCTGTCTGACCTCGGCGCTTGGGTCGGCCGCACCCAAGAGATGACGGGCGAGATCTCGGCCTTCACTGCGCGCGCGATGGAGGCCGCTTTGGACAGATCCCCGTCTTTAGCCTCGGGCGATCCCTTGCCCGCCCTGTGGCATTGGTTGATGCCTTCACCGCCGCAGCCGGCGTCGGCCCTGGGGGCGGATGGGCACCCGGCAAAGGGCGGGTTTTTGCCGCCTGTGCCCCTGCCGCGGCGCATGTGGGCGGGCGGCGATCTGCGCTTTCACGCCCCCATCGCCATCGGTGCGCCCCTGACCCGCCGCTCCCGCGTGGGCAAGGTCACACAAAAGACGGGTCGGACCGGGCCGCTGTGTTTTGTCACCGTCGATCACAGCTTCGTCCAAGACGGCGCGCTGGTGTTGGAGGAACGCCATGACATCGTCTACCGCGACCTCCCACCTCCAGATACGCATCTGCGCAGGCAGCCGGACCCACAGCAGACCCGCCCCAAAGCCGATCACGCAGAGACGATCCGCCCGGACAGCACCCTGCTGTTTCGCTATTCGGCCCTGACCTTCAATGGCCACCGCATTCACTATGACCTGGACCATTGCAGGCGGGTCGAGGGCTATCCGGGCCTTGTTGTTCACGGTCCCCTGATCGCGACCTTTCTGGCGGATCTGTGTACGCGGAACCTCGCCCGGCCCCTGCGCCGGTTTGCCTTTCGGGCCAAGGCGCCCCTGTTCCATGATGCCCCCTTCACGATAGCCCTGCGCGCAGGAGATACCCCTGGCCAAGTCTCGGCGGTTGCCCAGGGGCCGATGGGGGGCGAGGCGATGGTGGCCGACGCAGAAGCAGAGGCGGTGGCCTAAAAGCCCCGCGCCCTAGGCCCGGTCGAACAGATCCCCCATCGCCGCCGGTCTTGGCTTTGGCTTGCGCCCGCCCAGGCGCTTGCGACTGCCGTGGCGCTTTTGCACCTGATCCGCCTCCGCTTGGGCTGCATCGGTGCGCCGGATCGCAAAAAGCGTGGCTTTGGCGGCGCGCACCGCAGCGGCGTGGTCCACGATCGGGTCGGGGTATCCCGCAACCCCGCCCGCATCCCACGGCGCATGGACCGCAGGCCCGTCCAAGCCGCGAAGCTCTGGCACCCAGGTGCGGGTGAACACCCCTTGCGGATCTTGGTCCAGGGCCTGTTTGTGGGGCGAATAGACCCGGATCGTGTTGATCCCGGTCTCCCCCGATTGCATCTGCGATTGGGACCAATGGATGCCCGGCTCGAAATCCGTGAACCAACGGGCAAGCACCTGACCCGAGGCTTGCCAGGGCAAAAACAGATCATAGGACGCAAAGGACATCAGCATCGCGCGCATGCGAAAGTTGATCCACCCCGTGGCCTTGAGCGAGCGCAGACACGCATCCACAAAGGGATAGCCGGTGCGCCCCGCCTCATAGGCGGCAAGCAGGGGCTCGCGCCCCTCTATGCTGCGCACGCCCTCATAGACCCGGGCCATGGGGCGCCACTCAATCTCGGGCTCTGCCTCCAGCTTTTGGATGAAATGGCAATGCCAATGCAGCCTGCCGATGAACGACTGGATTGACCCGGTCCAACCGCGCCGCTCGGCCGGTGATAGGGTGGCAAGATCCGCCAGACGGGCCTGGGCCGCCTGGGTCACCTCGCGCATGGAGACAACGCCATAGGCAAGCGGCACGGACAGGCGCGAGCAGGCAACAGCCCCGTCCAGGGGCGAGGACATGGCCCGCCGATAGGTTTTGCCTCGCTGGTGTAAAAAGCTGTCCAGATCCGCCAAAGCCTGATCGCGCCGGGCCACTTGATGGCCGCTTTCCACCGCAACCGGGTCGCGCAAGGCCTCGCTGAGCGCTTGGCACCACGTTGCTTGGGGCACGCTGTCTTGGGCTTGGGCCATCATCCGATCCCACCCCGCGGCCCAACGGTCCCGGTCCAACGCGGCCCCGCGCCAGACCCCAAAGGTCATCGGCTGGTGCCAGGTCACGCCGTGGTCCGCACACCAAGCCGCAACCCGCCGGTCACGCCCATAGGTCCATGCAGAGCCGGTTTCCTGATGCGACCATAGGTCGATATCGGCGAAGCGGTCTTTAAGATCACGCAAAACCTCCACCACATCACCGTTGCGCACC
>JBCBNR010000309.1:0-4000 GCA_039821665.1 Pseudomonadota bacterium | reverse complement strand
CAGCTTAGGCTTGCGGATCTTGGGCGTTTGACCTGCCCGGTTCTGTTGATCCGGGGTGCTAGATCCGAGCCGATCGTCCCGGCCATTCACGGGGCGATCCAGGGGGCGGTGCCCCATGCAAGCGAGCGTGTGATCGCAGGGGCCGCGCATATGGCCCCGATCACCCACCCCCAAGCTGTGGCCGACGAGATCAGCGCTTGGCAGGCAGCTTACTGAGCGGCCTTGCTGTCGGCGCCTTCCAGGGCGGATAGAAACGCGTCCACCTCGGCCTCGGTCGTGCACCAGTTGCAGACCAAACGGGCCGACAACCTCTCGTCGCTGGGGCCATCCAAGCTTTGGTTGAAGGGCCAGAAATAGTATTGGGCGCCTGCGGCCTGTGCCGCTTGGTGCTGGCGTCGCGGAAAGCTTGCAAAGACCGCGTTGGCTTGGGTGGGATGCAGCAGGTCCGCACCGCGCGCCACCAGACCCGCGCTGAGGCGTGCGGCCATGGCATTGGCCTGACGCGCCATGTCTTTCCAAAGATCACCCTTCAGATAGGCCTGCATTTGTGCCGACAGGTAACGGTGCTTGGAAAAGAGGTGGCCCGCCCGCTTGCGCCGCAACTCGAACTCCCAGGCCTTTTCAGGGTCGAATATCACCACCGCTTCGACCCCCATAAGGCCGTTCTTCGTCCCGCCAAAGCAGACGATGTCCACGCCCGCCTTCCACGTCATCTCGGCCGGAGTGCAGTCCAGCGCCACCAGTGCGTTGGAAAAGCGGGCCCCATCCAGGTGAGTGGGAATGCCGTGGCTGCGGGCGATGTCGGTCAACGCCTTGATCTCGCCCAGCGTGTAGATCGCGCCTGCTTCGGTCGAATTTGTCAGGCTCAGCGCACCCTTTTGGACATTGTGAACGCCCGCGCGCGCGGTGAAGGCCAGCGCATCCTCAAAGGCTTTGACGTCGATCTTTGCATGCGCACCGTCCAGCAGGGTGATTTTGGCACCGCCCGTAAAGAACTCAGGTGCCGCGCACTCGTCCTCTTCAACATGGGCGTTGCGGCTGGCGTAGACCGTGGCCCAGGGTGGGCACAGGCAGGCCAGGGCCAGTGCGTTGGCGCTGGTGCCGGTGGCCACCAGATAGACCGCGGCCTCGGGCGCCTCGAACATGTCGCGGATGCGTGTGCGCACCGCGTCCATGATCGGATCGGCCCCATAGGACCCGGTGTAACCCTCATTGGCCCGCGCCAGCGCGTCGATGACCGACGGGTGGGCCGGGCCTGCATTGTCTGACGTAAACCACATCTGTTAAATCGCCTCGTTTAGAACGTAGTCTTCCAGGTCATCCTCATCGACCTCGTATTCCGGGGTCAAGCGGCCTTGATAGGGAATTTGCGCCTCGGCCACCGAACTGGGCCGCCCGGTGATCAAAGGATGCCAGTTCGGCAGGGGATGCCCCTCGGCCAGCAGGCGGTAGGCGCAGGTCTTGGGCATCCAGGTCGAGATGTCTTCCAACCGCTCAGGTGTGACGATGACGCATCCGTCCACCAGCATTTTGCGCAAAGCGTATTGCCCGCAGCGACGGGTCTTGGTGTCGAGCAAGCGGCATGAGACAGAGGTATAATGCACCTCGCCCGTATCCTCGTCTTCGAGCTTGAGCAGACAGCATTTCCCACAGCCGTCGCACAGCGCCTCCCATTCATGGGAGGGCAGGTCGCTCAGCGCGAACCGCTCCCAAAAGCGGGGGCGCAATCCAGTTCGGTCAATCGGGTCAGTCATAGCGCAGAGGTGAACGCAAAGCCGCCCGGGCGCAAGAGGTCACAACGCCCGCAGTCGCGCGCGCGTCTCGTCCACGTCCTTGTGCATTTGCGCGATCAAGGGCTCGATACCTTCATATTTCAACTCGGGCCGCTGAAAGGCGACCAACGCCACGGACAGGGTTTGCCCGTAAAGATCGCCTGTGAAGTCGAGTAAGAAAACTTCCAAATTGGGGATGGTGTGCCCGAAGGTGGGGCGGATCCCCAGCGAGGCGGCACCCTGATAGCGCCCCTGGTGGGGGCCGGTCAGCACATCAACCAGGGTGGCGTAGACGCCGAATTTGGGCGGGTGCAGGCCGGCCAGTGACAGATTTGCCGTGGGAAAGCCCAGGTCGCGGCCGCGTTGGTCGCCCTGTTCAACCACCCCTTCGATGCGGTGGTAGTGGCCCAGCATGGCCGTTGCCCGCCCTGGCACACCGTCGCTTAGCGCGGCGCGGATCGCACTGGACGAAATCTCTTGCCCGTCCGTTTGGGCAAGCTCAGCGATGGTGACGCCAAAGCCCAACTGCGCCCCTAGGCTTTGCAAGGTGTGCGCCGTGCCCTTGCGCCCTTTGCCAAAACAAAAATCAGCCCCCACCACCACATGGGAGATGCCCAGCCGGTCAACCAGAACTTGTTGGGTAAAGGCCTGCGCGTCCAGGCTTGCGAGGTCCGCGTTGAACGGCACCTCGTAGATCTGGTGCACCCCCAGCTTTTCCATGCGGTTGGCGCGGGCCTCCGCGCTCATCAGGCGAAAGGCAGGGGCATCCGGTTGGAAATGGCTGCGGGGATGGGGCTCGAACGTGACCACGCCCAGAGGGCCGCGAGCGCGGGCGATATCCAGCACGGCCTGATGGCCAAGATGCACCCCATCGAAATTGCCCATGGCAACGGACGCGCCGCGATCGTCCAGCGTGATCGTATCAAGGGAGGTGTGGCGGCGCATGATGTCCCCGGGTTGCGGGGGCAGGCGACCCCGTCAGTCGAACTTGGCAGAAGGCGCAAGCACCACCGCTTGGCCTTTCAGCACGACCGTATCGCCGACCTGGCAGCGGCAATCAAGGGTCACCCGTCGCTTCGAGTGGTCAATCTCGGCCACGGCGACCACCGCCTCGACACAATCACCGGGGCGCACGGGCGCCAAAAACCGAAGATCCTGTTTGAGGTAGACAGTGCCGTGGCCGGGCAATTGCTCGCCTATGACCGCCGAGATCAGACCCGCTGTCAGCATACCATGGGCGATGCGCCCGCCGAAGATCGTGTCTTGGGCGTACTCCTCGTCCAGATGGACGGGGTTGTGGTCTGTGGACAGCTCGGCAAACAGCGCAATTTCGTGGTCGCCTATAACCTTAGAGACGGAGCGCTGCATCCCCACCTCCAGGTCCTCGATAACAATCGTGCCCACGGACATGTTATGTTGTGCGTCCAGCATCACACGATCCTCCCCTAGACTTGAGACCTTCGACCACTGAGGGGCGTTTACCTGAGTCGGCAGGGTCACGCAAGATATTTGCGCAACAAAATATGCGTTGGGATCGCGTTAGCGAAATTTTATTGCTTAGCGCAAGAACCCCAATGTGGCGGTGCAGTGCAATTGCGCCTCGTCCAAAAGGGCCTGGGCGCGCGCGCTGTCGGGATCACCACCCGGGGCTGTGCCTGTTGCTTCGGCGGCCAAGCCGCCGGTGATCCAAACACTGTCCAAACCCTCGCCATTGGCGCCTTTGATGTCGGTCGGCAGCCCATCGCCCACGCATAGGATGCCCGCATCCTCGACCGAGCGACCCAGCGCCACCAGGTGACGTTTGGCCAGGTCATAGATGGGCGGGTGTGGCTTGCCGAAATAAAAGCTCTCGCCGCCCGCGGCGGTATAGGCCTCGGCCAGGGCGCCCGCGCAATAGATCCGCTGGTCGCCGACATCGACCAGGATGTCTGGATTGGCGCAGAGCAGCTTCAGCCCGCGATGGACGCCGGTCGCAATGGTCAGGCGGTAATCCTCCGGTGTCTCGGTCCGGTCGTCGAACAGGCCAGTGCAGACGATCCCCTCCGCCTCGTCCAGCGGGACGCGCTGCACTTCATAGGGGGTGCCATCGGGGGCGGAGAAAAACGGCAGGTCCCGCTCCGGCCCCAGGTGGTACACCTTTTGGCCGAACGCGCCCGAGGCCAGGGCTGCCTGGGCTGCGTCGCCCGAGGATGCGATGGCGTCATAGCAATCCTTCGGTGCGCCCATTC
>JBCBNR010000308.1:0-4002 GCA_039821665.1 Pseudomonadota bacterium | reverse complement strand
CAGTACATGGTTCGCAAGTGGAATGAGTTCATCGCGGCTTAACCTCACCGCGACAGGTGCCAGCCCGCCCCCTCCTTGGCGGGCTGGCACTGTTTTGACATGACCCAAACAGCGCTTCACATATCCCAGCAGGCCAACAGGCCGCGCCCAAAGCCGGTGCGCTTGGCCCAGGTCGATCTTTCGGCTTGGCTTCTGGCCTCGCCACTGATCTTCGTGCTGCTGTTTTTCCTGGTCTTACCGATCCTGACCATTGTGGTGGTCAGCTTTTGGCGCGCCACAGAGTTTTCGATCATCCCGGCCTTTGTGTTGGAGAATTATGCCTTCCACGTTGGTTCGCCCGTGACCTATGACGTGTTCCTCAACACCTTCCTCTATGCGGGCATCACCTGGGCGCTGACCCTGGTGATTGGCTTTACTGTCGCCTATTTCCTGGCGTTCCACGTGCGCACGCTGACCTGGCAGATCATCCTGTTTTTGCTGTGCACGATCCCGTTTTGGACCTCGAACATCATTCGAATGATATCGTGGATCCCGTTTTTGGGACGCAACGGCATCGCCAACACCACCCTGATCCAAATGGGCGTGATCGACGAGCCGGTGGAATGGCTGTTGTTCTCCGACTTTGCGGTGATCCTGGCCTTTGTGCATCTTTACACGCTGTTCATGGTGGTGCCGATCTTCAACACCATGATGCGCATCGACCGCTCGTTGATCGAGGCGGCGCGGGATTGCGGCGCCAGCGGTTGGCAAATCCTGCTCAACGTTATTCTGCCCCTGTGCAAGCCCGGCATCATGATCGGCACGATCTTTGTGGTCACCCTAGTGATGGGCGATTTCATCACCGTGCGGTTCATGAGCGGCTCGCAATCCGCCAATGTGGGTCGCCTGATCCAGAACGACATCGCCCTTTTGCAATATCCGTCCGCCTCGGCCATGGCGGTGGTGCTGTTGATCACCGTGCTTTTGACGATCGGGATCTTGCTGCGCTTCGTTGACATCAGAAAGGAGCTTTAGGCATGGACGGCAAGCGCGGCCTTAGCTTCTATGTGCTGGCGGGCGTCTTTACCCTGTTTTTGATCTTTCTCTATGGTCCCACGCTGACCATTGCGATCCTGTCTTTTCAGGGCCCCCAAGGTGGGCTGACCTTTCCAATGAACGGCGTTTCGTTCCATTGGTATCAGGATTTGTTCCAGCAACAGGCGGTGGGCGACATCTGGGGCTCGTTCCGCCGGTCATTTGTGCTGGGTCTGATGGTGATGGTCACCACCGTTGTCGTCTCGGTCATGGGCGGGCTTGCCTTTCGCAAGCGCTTCGCAGGATCGACCTTGCTGTTTTATCTTATCATCACAAGCCTGGTGATCCCTTCGATCCTGATATCCCTGGGGGTGGGGCTGATCTTTTCCCAAAGTGGGCTGGATGTGCACTGGGCCACCTCGGGCTTTGGGGCGCAACTGACCTGGACGCTGCCCTTTGGTTTGCTGATCATGTTCGCGGTCTTCAACCGTTTCGACAAATCGTTTGAGGAGGCGGCCCGCGATCTGGGCGCCAGCCGCTGGCAAACCGTCCAGCACGTGGTTCTGCCGATCATAGCCCCTTCGCTGATCGGTGTGGCCCTGTTCGGATTTACCCTGTCCTATGACGAGTTTGCGCGCACGCTGTTGACCGCGGGGTCCTACAACACCCTCCCGTTGGAGATTTTCGGGATGACCACCAATGTCACTTCGCCCGTGCTCTATGCGCTGGGCACCCTGACAACCGTGTTCTCGCTTGTGATCATCGCTGTGTTCTTTTGGGGGGCTCGGCTGATGCAGCGCAGGCGTGCGCGCCTGGGCAGCGATGCGGGAAAGGGGATGGTGTGAGCACGCCCTTGCAGAACGTGGTCCTGGACACCGCACAGGCGGGGGAGATCCCCACGATTTTGGGCTGGGCCGCGGACGAGGGGTGGAACCCAGGGTTAGAGGATTCAGAAGCCTTTTATGCCGCCGATCCCGGTGGGTTTTTCGTGGCGCGCGCAGGTGAGGGGCCAGTTGCCGCCATTTCCTTGGTGCGCCACGGGGCGGAGTTTGCGTTTCTTGGCCTGTACCTTTGCAAACCGTCCTGGCGCGGGCAGGGCATCGGGTATGCGCTTTGGACCCATGCCATGGCCGGTGTGGGCCCACGAACCGTGGGCCTCGACGGTGTGCCGGACCAGCAGGAGAATTACCGAAAATCGGGCTTTGTGACGACAGGGGGCACCCAACGGTTCACCGGCGAGGTGCCCGGGATGGATGAGGAGGCAATTAAACCTGCTGATCCGTCGGACATCCCCACGCTCTGCGCGCGAGAGGCCGCCGCCATGGGCTATGCCAAACCCGCCTTTTGCCAGGCTTGGTTCCGCCGCACCGACACCCGCGAAACCCTGGTGCTGGGGGACAGCTTTGCGACCCTGCGCACCTGCAAAACCGGGGCCAAGATTGGCCCTTTGGTGGCCCAAGATGAAACCGCCGCGCGCCGTTTGATCCAAGCGTGCGCTGCCCGCAGGCCGGGGCCGCTGACGGTGGATGTCCCCCAAGACTGCGCCGCCCTTGCCGCATTGTGCGAGGGGTTCGGTATGACCTGCGGCTTCACCACCGCGCGCATGTATCGCGGTGCCCCGCCGTCGCCGCCAGGCGCACCGTTGCGCGCCATCGCCACGTTGGAGCTGGGATGACCCGTATCTTGGTGATTAACCCCAACGCGACCGAGGCGATGACGCACGCAATCCAAGCCTCGGCCCAGGCCGCACTGCCGGGCGGCACGGTGGAGGCTTGGACCTCCCATGATGGCCCAGCGGCCATCGAAGGCGCACAGGATGGGGCACGGGCCATACCGCCTTTGCTGAGGCTGATCAAAAGCGCGCGCGACATAGATGGGATCATCATTGCGTGTTTTGACGACACCGGCCTGGCCGAGGCCAAGGCGCTGAGCCCGGTGCCGGTGATCGGAATTGGCGAAGCGTCGTTTCATATGGCGCGCCTGCTAGGCCATCGCTTTTCGGTGGTGACCACCTTGCCGGTGTCCGTCCCGGTGATCGAGGGCAATATTCAAGCCACCGGTTTTGCCGATGTATGTGGGCGCGTGCGGGCCAGCAATGTGCCTGTGTTGGAGTTGGAGCGCGATCCAAAAGCCGCCTTTCATGCCATTCGGGCCGAGGCCGAGCAGGCCCTGGCCCAGGACGGCGTGTCCGCGATTGTACTGGGCTGCGCTGGCATGACGGGCTTGGCTGAAAGCCTTGCAGACCTGCCCGCCCAGATCATCGATGGCGTGCCCGCAGCGGTGCATCTGGCCTTCGCCAGCGCCAGCTTGCGTCGGGCGGGCTGACCGATATGGACCTGCGCTTTTTCGAGATTTACCGAAACCCCGACTATCTTTGGCGGCTCGCGGATGGTCTGATCCTCAGCGTCGGGCTGACCGTGGCCGCCGCCCTGATGGGCATGGCCTTGGCCACAGCGCTTGCGATCCTGCGCCACGCGCGGGTGCCCTACCTGCATGTGGCCGCGGCGTGCTATGTGGAGTTTACGCGCAACACGCCCTTGATCGTGCAGTTGTTCTTTGTAGCCTTCGGTCTGCCGCTGCTTTTGGGGTATCAATGGCCGTTTTGGGGCCATGCCCTGCTGGCGCTGTCGCTGAACTTTTCGGCCTATTTCGCAGAGATCCTGCGCGCAGGCTTTGCCACAGTGCCCTTGGGGCAGCTTGAAGCGGCCTCCGCCCTCGGGCTCAGCCGACGCGTCACATTCGCCAAGATCGTGCTGCCCCAGGCGATTGCGCGCATGGCGCCATCGATCAACAGCCAGTTCATCTTTCTGTTTCTGACCACCGGCGTGATTTCGGAAATCGGGGTGCGCGATCTGACCGAAGCGGGCGTGTTCATCGACAGCCGGACGTTCCGGTCGTTTGAGGTCTTTTTGACGCTGACTGCGATCTACATCCTTTTGTCGCTGGTCCTGAAATCGACGATGACATTCATCCAGTCGCGCGCCTTCC
>JBCBNR010000307.1:0-4028 GCA_039821665.1 Pseudomonadota bacterium | reverse complement strand
CACTACCAGCGCCTGCTCGACCACATCAAACCCGATGTAGTGCACATCATGGCCGATGGTCGCATCGTCAAAACCGGTGGGCCGGAATTGGCGCTGGAGGTCGAGACGAACGGCTATTCGGACATTTTGTCGGAGGTTGCGTAATGGCCTTGGCGCAACCCAAAATCGATGGGGCCGAGGCGCTGTTGCAGCGCCCCAGTCCTGCGCCTGCGTCTGAGCCCGCGCCTTGGGCGGCCGAGATCCGCGCGGATGCCGCCGTGCGCCTGCGCGCCGTGGGCGGGCCTGTGCGCCGGGACGAGTATTGGCGCTACACGGACCCAGCCCCTTTTATGGGCGAGGCACAGCAATCGGGCACGCAGACGGGGGCGCCATCCGCTGATTTGTCTGATCAGGCTGGTTTGGTTGCGCGCTTCGTGGACAGTGTTTATGCCGCCGACACCTCCGCCCTGGCACCCACAGCCGGTCTGGACGTGGCGCAGCTGGGCGAGGCATTGGCCCAGCCAGACCATTGGTCAAAAAACATCTTTGGCCAGTTCGAAATGGATGCTCAGACCCCCGTCAGTCGTCCACTCGCAATCTACAACACAGCGCTGGCAACTCAGGGGCTTGCCCTTCGTGCGACCGACGCTGTGGCCGCACCGATCCTGGTGGATTACGCCAGCGATCAGGCGGGCGGGGCAGATCAGTTGATCCGCCACGTGATCCGGGTCGAGGCGGGCGCGTCGCTGACCCTGTTGGAGACGGGCCCTGTGGGCGTGCGCTCCTATCAGGCGATCGAGGTGGACATAGCCCCGGGCGGTGCCTTTCACCACATCCGTCTGCAAGGACCCCAGGATAGCAGCGTGGCCAACACCCATATCTTTGCCCGCCTTGGCGCGCAAAGCACGTTCAAAAGCTTCACGCTCAGCGCCAATGGGGCCGCCACCCGCAACGAATGTGTGATCACCTTCACCGGTGATGACGCCCACGCCACCGTGGCCGGGGCTGCCCTGGGCAATGGCGCGGGCTTTCACCACGATGACACGGTGTTTGTCACCCATGACGCGGTGAATTGCGAAAGCCGCCAAGTGTTCAAGAAGGTGCTGCGCAACGGGGCGACAGGGGTGTTCCAAGGCAAGATTCTTGTCCAGCCCGATGCCCAAAAAACCGATGGTTATCAGATCAGCCAAGGTCTTTTGTTGGACGAGGACAGCCAATTCCTCGCCAAGCCCGAGTTGGAGATCTACGCCGACGATGTGGCTTGCTCTCACGGGTCGACCTGTGGGGCGGTGGATGAAACCGCGCTCTTCTACCTCACCTCACGCGGGGTACCCCGGGCTGAGGCCCAAGATATGTTGGTTTTGGCCTTCGTAGACGAGGCGATCCAAGAGATCGAGGATGAGGCGTTGGCCGATCACGTGCGCGTGCATTTGCGCGGCTGGTTGGGGGTCTCGACCGATCTATGAGCGGTGCCTCGCTCACCTCTAGCATTTGGCAGGCCTGGCGTGATGTCCGGGCCTCCATGCGCACCCAGATGGCGCTGCCCAAGGAAGAAAATAGACTTCTGTTCTACGTCTTTCTGGGCTGTGCCCTGGGCTTTGTAGCGGGCTTGCCGGCAGCGCTGTCCCAAGCGCGTTTGATCGAAGAAGAGGGGGCGGTGACCGGGGTGCTGGTGGGTCGGCTGTTCGCATCGATCTTTTTTGCGCCCCTGGCCCTCTACGGGGTCTCTGCCATTGCCACGGTGATCACCCGGGCTTTTGGCGGCAAGGGCAGCTTTTACACCGGTCGGCTGGCGTTGTTTTGGGCGGTTCTGGTCAGCCTGCCTATCCTTTTGGTCAGCGGCGCGTTGGGGGCGGCCCCCCTGTCACCGAATGTGCTGGGCTGGATCAGCTTTGCGGCCTATGCGGTGTTTTTGTGGGTCTGGTCCCAATGTATTGCCGAGGGGTTTGGCCTGCGTTCGGGCTTGCCCGTTGTCATTTCCCTCGGAATTTTGCCGCTTTTTCTAGCATTTATACTTAAGTCTATGGGCTGAGACATATTTGTGTCTCAATCCGTGGACACAACACTCGCGGGGGTTGAATGCAGTGGATGCACGGGAAGAGGTGCTGAGGTATGGTCGAGTCTCCAAGCCAAGTTGAACAGCCCAACGGGCCCAGCGTGATGGCCCTCGCCGCGGAGCGCAACGCGCAACGCGGCTTTTTCGGCGAGACGCGTGACAATATGGGCGATCGCATCATCGATGCGTGGCGCGATATGCGCGGCTCGACCCGGCGTCTGATCGAAGAGAACCCGGACGAGCACCGGCTTTTGTTCTACGTGATCCTATCGGACATCATATTCTTTTTGTCCTGGTCCCTGAAAACCGTCGTATCGCCGGTCTCGGGCGTGGATCATATGGTGCCGCTGGAAATCGGCGCTTGGCTGATTGCGGCCTTGATGTGCCGCACCGCGGCTATGTATATCTTCTCGTCAGTGCTGACCACAGGCTCGCGCCTTTTCGGCGGCAAGGGCGACTGGAAGGCGACGCGCTGCGGCGTCTTTTGGGGCGCGCTCGTGGCAGCACCCTTCGGCTTCTTGATGGCGGTCTTTACCGTCATGCTCAGCTGGGTGGAGCCTGTTTTTCCGATCCTCGCTCAAGACTGGGTCGCCTTGCCGCCCTACTGGATCAGCCTGGTGCCGTTCATTTGGTTCATCAGCCAAGGTCTGGCGGAAAGCCAGGGCTTTCAGAAGAACTCCATTCCCTTTATGGTTATGTCAGTGCTTGCCCTGGCCGGTCTGGTCGGTGCGATTTACCTGGGGTCTATCGGAGTGTTGTGAATGCATTTTCCCCTGCGGCAATTGGTGAGCGAAGCGCTGACCGTGCCACAGGCTGCAGCCAAACGTCTAAACGGGCTCGACATCGGTCGGGCCCATCTTTTTGAGGCAGCCCTTTTCGTCAGCGTCACCGGCGCCATTGTGCAGTCGGTCTATATGGGCGTGCTCTCCAGCAGCAGCACCCAGGATCAGGCAGCCGCCCTGATGCTCACCCCCTTTGCCAGTGTCAGCCTGTTGATGGGGCAGATCCTGATTGTGGCGGCCCTGGTCCATTGGGTGGGCCGGATGTTTGGGGGGACAGGCACGTTCGATGGCGCGCTGAAATTGTCTGTCTTTTTGTCTTTTGTCAGCGTGTTTTGGAGCTTGAGCTTCGCGCTGGCCCTGATGCTGGTGCCGCCGATGTTCATGTTCTTGGTGGCCATGGGCGTCGTTTGGACGCTGTGGGCCCATGGCCATTTCATCGCGCAATTACACGGTTTTTCCAGCTGGTTGCGGGTTGTGGCCGTGGCCTTTGGCCTCAGCTTTGTGCTTACATTCGTGTTTGTACTTGTGACTGGGCAAGGGCAGGTTATCTCCAGATAACAAGCAGACCAAACGCAGGCACTGGCCCATGTATGACGTCGAGAGCATCCGCAAGGATTTCCCCATCCTGTCCCGAGAGGTGAACGGGCAACCTTTGGTGTATCTGGACAATGGCGCCTCGGCCCAGAAGCCACAGGTCGTGATCGATGCGGTTACTCAAGCCTACGCCCAGGAATATGCCAATGTGCACCGGGGCCTGCATTTCCTGTCCAACCTCGCGACCGACAAATACGAGGCGGTGCGCGGCAAGCTGCAAGCCTTTTTGGGGGCAGCACACGAGGAAGAGATCCTGTTCACAACAGGCTCGACCATGGGGTTCAACCTGGTCTCCTATGGCTGGGCCGCCAAGCATCTGGGCCCGGGCGACGAGATTGTGCTCAGCGTGATGGAGCATCACGCCAACATCGTGCCCTGGCACTTCTTGCGAGAGCGTCAGGGCGTTGTCCTGAAATGGGTCGATGTGGATGTGACCGGCGCTCTGGACCCCCAAAGCGTCATCGATGCCATGGGGCCGAAAACCAAATTGGTGGCTTTGACCCATGTCTCCAACGTGCTGGGCACGGTGGTGGACATCAAAACCATCTGTGCCGAGGCGCGAGCCCGTGGCATCGCCACCTGCATCGATGGCAGCCAGGCGGCTGTCCACATGCCCG
>JBCBNR010000306.1:0-4068 GCA_039821665.1 Pseudomonadota bacterium | reverse complement strand
CCATCTCGCGATCGTAGACAAGGCTAAGCGAGCTTTGCATGCCGTTGAACAGCATTATCATCCCGCACAGGCCCGGCACTATATAGGTCTCGTACTGAATATAGGTCTGATAAGGCGGGGTGATCGACAGGCCCAGGGCCGCGCGAAAGCCTGCGGCGAACACCAACAACCAGACCAGCGGACGCACGAGGGCCGCGATAAACCGCCCTCGCTGTTGCACAAAGCGCAAGCCTTCACGCAGAACAATCGCGCCAAGCGAGGTGAGGTATGGGGTCACGGGCCGGTTCCTGTTAGGGCCAAAAACCGCTCGGTCAAAGGGGCGTCCCCTCGGATCTGCGCCACCTGACCGGAGGCAAGGATTTTGCCTTGGTGCAGGATGACCAAGGTGTCTTGGTCACGCACCTCGTCGGTCAGGTGCGTGGCCCACAGCACCGTCAGCCCTTCGGCTGCAAGATCGTGCACATGGTCCGTGATCGCGGTACGCGCGGCGGCATCAAGGCCGACCGTCGGCTCGTCCAGCAACAATACTGAGGGTTGATGCAACAGCGCGCGGGCAATTTCTGTCCGGCGACGGTGCCCGCCATTAAGCGCGCGCACCCTCTCGCCCGCCCGCTCGGCCATGTCCAGGCGCGCAAGGACTGCGTCGATCCGGTGGCTGGCTGTGCGCCCCGATAAGCCCTGGAGGGCCGCGAAATAGGTCAGGTTGCGCCGAACGCTGAGGTCGAGGTCCAGGGTGGGCTGTTGGAACACCACACCGGTTTTCGCCAGTGCGGCCAGGGGGGTGTGGCCCAGGTCATGCCCTGCTAGGCTGATCTGCCCCTGGGACGTGGTGAATAGCCGGGTGAGCAGGGCAAACAACGTGCTTTTGCCCGCACCATTGGGGCCGAGAAGGGCGCAGAATGTGCCCCTCTCGACACTAAAACTGATGTCTTTCAGCGCCAGCTTTGCCCCATAGGCATAAGAAACGCCAGTGACCGAAAGACCGGTCACTTAATCACGATATCAATACGCTGGGTCTCGCCGTCGGAGCCGGGGATTTTCATGTAATAGCTGCCCGGTTTGATGGCGAGAAAGCCGATCTCCATCGTGCCCGCCTCGTCAAACTCTACCGAATCGAGCCCCAGGGGGCGGATCTCCAACCCTTCGATCACGATCTCGTCGATCCAGATGGCGCGGAAGAACTCGGGCCCCACAAGTGCCAATTCCTGGCTGCCATCGGCTTCGATCTCGAACTCATAGTAAGTGCCCGATTTAAGCTCCCAATCGGTTTCGGACAGTGGCACCCCTGCGGACAGGGTGATAGGCGGCAGATCTTCTTTGTTGGAGGCAGAGAGGATGCCCGCAAGGCCAAAGCCCTTGTCGTCATCATCATCCGCCAACGCGCCAAAGGGCAGAAGGGCCGTTAGGGCCGCAGCGGCAATAGAGGTGCGCAGGATCATGGTATTACCTCGTTGTTCTGATTAAGGGCGCAGGGCCGCACCCCAGGGAAAGCGGCCCACTTTGATGGATTTGATCGCCTCACGCTTTGCCACATCAATCACGGTCACATCGCCCGAGACGCCATTGGTGGTGAAAAGCAGAGTCTTATCGGCGTTAAAGTCCATATGCCAAACCCGGCGGCCCACCAGGATGTAATCCTCGACCTCATAGGTCTCGGCATTGACCACGGCGACATGGTTGGACGGGCCCAGGGCGACAAAGGCGGTTTTCTCGTCGGCTGTGAACTCAAAGCCCACGGGCTGGACCCGGTCGGGGTGCACGCCTTGAACCTCGAACTCGATCTTCCCTTTCTCCGCTTTGCTCTCCACATCGAAAATCGACAGCGTGCCGCCGATCTCGGCCGAGACCCATAGTTCGGTTCCACCGGCCGTAAACTCCGCGTGGCGAGGGCGGCTGTCCACCAGCGTGTTGGCCACCAGCTCCTGGGTCGCAGTGTCGATCCAATGGGCCATATTGGTCGTCTCAGACGTGGTGATCGCGTATTTGCCATCCGGCGAGACAGCCATGCCCTCAGGCTCGATGCCTACGTCGATTTGGGCCACGACTGTGCGGCTGACCGTATCGACCACGGTGGTGATTGCGTCATCCTCGTTGGCGATGTAGAGGTGCCGGTCGTCGGGGTGCAACACGAACTGCTCGGGATCCTCGCCCGAGGGCAGGTTGTGCAGGATCTTGCCGGTCTCAGGGTCCATCACCTGCACCGTATCGCTGTCGGACGCGCAGATATAAAGGACCGAGTAGTCCTTGGAAAAGGTGATGCCCCGGGGGCGTTCGCCGGTTGGAATGGTGCGCACAACCTCCAAAGTGGCCACATCGATAACGCTGAGCGTGTCGTCCTTTTCATTGGAAACCCAAATCTCCTCTGCACAGGCAGGCTGGAAAAGCGACAGGGCCAGGGCGCTGGCAATCAAATGTTTCATGTCATTCCTCGAATGCGGTGCAAGTGGTCTCGGGCCGGTCTTGGCCCAGGGTGTCAAGCTCGGACGTGGGGTGCAAGAACCCTTCCAGCGGGGCCACGGCCACCACGGCCCGGGGATGAACCAATGGGATGGGCTGGCGCAACTGCCCGTTCCAATCCCGGTACGACAGCGGTCTGCCTTTGAAGCCTGCAAGCTCGAAGTCTGGACCTAGGATAAAGGCACGCAAGGTGGCCGGATCGCCCGAATTGGTGCGGGTCACAGCCTCGCCCAGGGTGCGCAGGGCAGCCCAGGCGGCATAATCGCGGGGGCGCATGTCCCGTCCTGCGGATTTGGTGAACCGCGATTGCAGTTGTGCCGCACCCCATTGCTCCACCACTGGCGACCACGCCTCTGCCGCCAGCCCTTCGGAGCCCGCGATGGGCCGTGGCTCCCAGGTGTTGAAGGCGATGTAGCGGCCAAAGTCATGAACCTCGTCGGCCACCAACAGCACGTCATGGTCTTTCAGGTCTTGGGTAAACAGCGGCACTTCTTGGGCCGCGTTGCGCCGCATATCCGCGTCAAAGGCCCAGGTCTTTTCCGAGCGCAGTCCCAGACCGAACTTTTCTAAACTCGCACGCAAACTGTCCGCGTACGCCTTGTCCGCCCCATGCACCCCTTCAATTAGCGCCAGCCGGTCCCAGCGACGTTTGACCAAGAACTGGGCCAGCGCATCGGTCCGCATCGCGTTCGAGGGCAAGGTGTGCAGCAGATTTGCCCGACATTCTGCGCCCCGCAAGGACGCCTCGGGGGCTGAAATGTTGAACAGTACTGCGCCTTGGGCGGCCTCAAGATCAGCAATGGCAAGCTGAACCTCGAAGGGTGCGTCCACTACCAAATAAGGACTTTGCGCCAGGGCGTCCGCCGCCGCAGCCTTCGGATCCTCGCCCAGATAAACCTCAATCATCTCAAGCGCATAGGTTTGGCCCAGAAAACGCCCGGTGGTCGCGTTATCGTCCAGCCCCACTTGCGCGCCTGCGAGGCCAAGATCGTCGGGCACCGGGTCAAGATTGGACAGGGTGGGGGGAAGCTCTTCCTCCACCTTAAGATATGTAACGGTGACAGAAACCTCAGCAAGGCCCGGCACCGCCAGCGCGCAGATAAGCGCTGTCGCTGTTGCGAGTTTGTTCATTATCCCTCCCGTTGCAAGCACGCTATCCACCTTTGTAGCAGGGCCAATGGGACCTTGGTCGCGATTTTGGCGTATTGGGCCTTTGGTCTAATAGCGCGCTTTGCCGTCAACCCGCATAGCTTGGGCAATCAAGTTCGAGAAGGAGAGGGAAATGGCACAGAAAGCAACTTTGGTAAGTGCATTTGTACTGGCAGCGACCATGGCGTTCGGCCATGGGGATGTGGCCCCCCAACCTGTGAACACGGATGCCTTGCCCGACGTGGGTGAGGAGTGGCTGATCGAGAACCCTTACCGCAATGTCGAGCCCGAGATCTGGCGCGCTGCGGTCGAGATCGGGGCCTCTGGCTATAACCAGAACTGCGCGCGTTGCCATGGCTTGGAGGCCATTTCAGGTGGTCTTGCCCCGGATGTGCGTTTTCTTGAGGCCGAGGAATACGGTGACGAGTGGTATGTCGAGCGCTTCCGCTATGGCTATACCCA
>JBCBNR010000305.1:0-4083 GCA_039821665.1 Pseudomonadota bacterium | reverse complement strand
CATGGGCCGAGGTGGTGCCCGAAATGTTGCGAGTGCCACCCGCCCCCGCGCCGTTCGCATCCAACGCCGCATGCATTGCGGCAAGCACCTTGGGGTGCTGGCCCATGCCAAGGTAATCGTTGGAACACCAGACGGTCACGTCGCCCCGCGCCACATCCTGTGCCCGGGGAAACGCCCCGCAGGCGCGCGACAGTTCCGCAAAAACGCGGTAGTTCCCGCTTTTGTGCAGGGCGTCTAGCTGAGGTTTGAAGAGGTGATCGAAGTCCATGGGCCCGCCGCTTGGTTGTCGGACAAATAAGCCATAAACCGAGGGGTCTCAAACCCCAAGGCAGCGCCCCTTCGCCGCACTCACGCAGGTTTCACGCAGCACAGGAGCAGGCTGGCCCCGATCACAGCCTAGGTCAGGCGACCTTTGAGCTTGTGGTTCTTCAGCCAACCGGCCAGCGCCTTGCTGGAGACATAGCAAATCTTGAGATGGGCGAGGCCCGGCGTCTTCGTGAAATGCACCCGCTTTGCCGCGGGAGAGCGTCCAGGCACAAAGCACCACTGCGCCTCGCCATGGATGGTGGGCGCTGGCCCCTCGCTCTTGTGCACAAGAAGATCGGCCATGCCGCGCGATTGCACGACCTCGACCGTCACATCCGCCAAATGCGGGTTCTCAACTTCCGTTACGATGGTCATCACAAGCCCCCACTCGTTTCGTGATCATCTGAATATGCCGCAGCGCCCACCGGGCGAACGTGACAATGTTCATAATTATGTAGGAAAAGATATTTTTTTGAAAATACTAAGCGATGGGGGAACGCCCAAAAGGATAGGGTTCTATACGAAAAAGCCGTCACCCCCCAAGGACTTAAGGCGCGCAGCCAGGGCTGCACCAATCAACGCGGCCTCGGACGCCTCTCCACGCTCTTGACCTTGATGGGCCTCGGACCCGTCGGGTTTGATGATCTCTCCGCGCAAAATCAGCTCGGTCCCCGACAGCTCTGCCAGGCCACCGATGGGGGTTTGACACGACCCGTCAAGGCCGGCAAGGAACGCCCGTTCCGCCAACAATTGCGTGGTTGTGGGCCCATCCGCGAGGGCCGCGAGGCGAGTCTGGGTGGCAGTATCATCCGCCCGCTGCTCGATCCCGATTGCGCCTTGCGCCACCGCAGGCAGCATGGCGCTGGGGTCCATTGCCCCTTTGGCCACATGGGCCATGTCCAAGCGGTTCAGCCCCGCCATCGCCAGAAAGGTGGCGTCCGCTCCACCGTCCCCCAGTTTGCGCAGGCGGGTCTGCACGTTGCCGCGAAACTCCACCACCTCCAAATCCGGACGGGCGCGTTTGATCTGTGCCCGGCGACGCAAGGACGACGAACCGACGCGCGCCCCTTGGGGCAACGCTTCCAGGCTGTCATGGTCAAGCGAGACGAACCCGTCGCGCACGTCCTCTCGCGGCAGATAGCAAGTCAGCGCCAGCCCCTGGGGCTGCTCCACCGGCATGTCCTTCATGGAATGCACGGCGATATCGATGGTCCCGTCGAGCAGCGCGTCCTCGATCTCTTTGGTGAAAAGGCCTTTGCCACCGATCTCGCCCAAGGGCCGATCCTGCACCGCATCGCCGGTGACTTTGATGACCACGATCTCATACGCCTCTTGTGGCAAACCGTCCGCTTGCATCAAACGCGACCGCGTCTCGTGCGCCTGGGCCAATGCGAGCGGCGAGCCCCGTGTGCCGATCTTTAGAATGTCAGAGCGTGCGGCCATCGTCGTCCCGTTCCCTTTGCGCTTTGGTGCGATTGAAACTCGATTGTTTCCATGGCAGATGCAAGAGTGTAAGTCACGCAATGTGTCAGGACGACGTGACAGTTCCAGGGGGCAGCGCCATGCAAACCGATCAGAAACTTCTTATGCGCGCGCTCAGCGGCGAGACCTTGCCCACCCCACCGGTGTGGATGATGCGCCAGGCAGGCCGCTATCTGCCCGAGTATCGCGCCACCCGCGCCCAGGCGGGCAGCTTTCTCGATCTGTGCTACTCCCCCGAATTGGCCGCAGAGGTGACCTTGCAGCCAATCCGCCGCTATGGCTTTGACGCTGCCATCCTGTTTGCGGATATCTTGCTGGTGCCCCAAGCGCTTGGCGCGGATCTGTGGTTTGTCGAAGGCGAGGGGCCGCGCCTGTCCGAAATCACCGATCAGGCGGGCGTGAATGCGTTGAAACCCACCGAGGCAATTCACGAGACCTTGGCCCCAGTCTATGAGACCGTGCGCCTGTTGCGCAGCTCTTTGCCTGCCGAGACTGCGCTGATCGGCTTTGCCGGGGCGCCTTGGACGGTGGCGACCTATATGGTGGCCGGGCGGGGCACCAAGGATCAGGGGCCTGCGCGCAAGATGATCTATGGCGAACCGGCGGCCTTTGATGCGTTGATCGACCGGATTACGGACGCAACGGCGGCCTATCTGCTCAAACAGATCGAGGCGGGGGCAGAGGTCGTGAAACTCTTTGACAGTTGGGCGGGTGCCTTGCCCGGGGCGCTGTTCGATCGCTACGCGATTCAGCCCGCGCTGAAGATCGCCCAAACCCTACGCACCGCCCATCCAGAGGTGCCGATCATCGGCTTTCCCCGCCAGGCCGGTGAGAAGGTCGAAGGGTTTGTGGACGCAACCGGGGTGGAGGGCTGCGCCATCGACACCTCGGTCGATGCGGAATGGGCCGCCCGAGTCCTGCAGCCCAAAACATGCGTCCAGGGCAACCTGGACCCGATGCTGTTGGTCACCGGGGGGGACGCGCTGATCGCGTCCGTCAAGGCCACCAAGGCAGTTCTGGGCGATGGGCCGTTTATCTTCAATCTCGGCCACGGCATCACGCCCGAGGCGGACCCGGCCAACGTGGATGTGATGTTGCGCGCGCTGCGGGGCTAGGACAGGGGTTAGGGCGTGTCCGGCAGGGATGCAAAGCCCCCGCCGTTGCGTCGCCAGATGTCAAAGTTCAGCGCGCTCGCATACCCCACCCACACAATGTAGGGCACGAACAGAAGCCCGGCCACAGTATCGGCCCGCCAGAACAGCGCGCATGTGATCACCACTGCCACAAGCAGACAGAAGATCACAACCAGCGCGCCGCCCAAGTTGCGCAGCCCAAAGAACACCGGTGTCCACACCGCGTTCAGGGCGATCTGAAAGGCAAAGAACGCAAGGCCTGCTTGCAGTGCGGGCGAACCCGAGCCTGCGACGCGCCAGGCCGCATAGGCCATGGCGCCGTAAAGGGCGGTCCAAGCCAAGGGAAACAGCCAATTGGGAGGGGTCCACACGGGCTTGTCCAGCCGATCATACCAGGGGCCCGGTGGGAACATTGCCCCAGTCGAGGCCGCGGCCATCACCGCACCGATAAAACCAATAAGACTGAGCAGATCCATAGATGCCTCCTGATCCCTGAGGTGGGTCAGGCCGGGTTTATGTCAACTCTTTGCGTTTTGGTAACCAACTTGCCGGTAGGCAGCGCCCGACGCCCCTTTGTTGATCGGAGAATCCGATGCCCTCGTTCTTCAGGTTTTGCCTGGCTTGTGCCGTGCTGTGGATCGGCCTCAGCGCGCCGGTGCACCCCAGCCCCAGCACGCAAGACACCGCCGCGCAATGCGCGCGCGCAGGCGCGTTCGCGGCCCGGCGCACAGGTGTGCCCATCGACGTGCTGCGCGCCATTTCGCTTACAGAAACAGGGCGCAACCTAAACGGGGATCTGCAACCCTGGCCCTGGACCGTGAATATGGAGGGCAAAGGCGTGTGGTTCGACACCCGCGCTGAGGCCTTGGCCTATGCAAAACAGCACCACGCGCGCGGCGCGACCTCGTTCGACGTGGGGTGTTTTCAGATCAATCATCGATGGCACGGTCAGCACTTTTCCTCGATCGAAGAAATGTTCGATCCGGTGATGGGCGCGCTCTATGCCGCACGGCTGCTGCGAGGTCTGCATTTGGAGTTTGGATCCTGGTCCAAGGCGGCGGGGGCCTACCATTCGCGCACGCCAAAGTTTGCAACCCGGTATCGCGCGCGGTTTGATCAAGTTTTGGCCAGTTTGGGCGGCCAGGACGGGCCGGTTTTGGCC
>JBCBNR010000304.1:0-4086 GCA_039821665.1 Pseudomonadota bacterium | reverse complement strand
ATGGCAACCCGGCCCATCATCTCGACCCCACCTGCGATATAGGCCTCGCCCGCGCCACCTTTGACCTGATTGGCCACCAGGTTCACAGCCTCCATTCCGGAGGCGCAAAAGCGGTTTATCGCCAGGCCTGGGATCCGCTCATCCAGATCCGACAGCAGGACGGCAGAGCGGGCCAGACAGCCCCCCTGTTCCATCACCTGTGTGACGTTGCCCCAAACCACGTCTTCGACCGCGTGGCCTTCCAGCCCATTGCGGTCTTTCACGGCGTTGAGCATGTCGGCAGACAAGCGCACAGCGGTGACCTCGTGCAGGCTGCCATCCTTGCGGCCCTTGCCACGGGGAGAGCGCAGCGCGTCGTAGATATAAGCCTCTGTCATTGGGGGCTCCTTTCAGTGTCTTGGGGCAGGGTGGCCCGCCCAGGTGTTGGGGAAGGGCAGGGGCATCAAAGCGCCCCCAGCCAAAAGATCATCGCGGCGGCCAGGCCCGCGCCCGCCAGCCAAAACTTGAAGCGATAGGCAGTCGTCAGGTCGAGCGTGAGCGCGCGGCGATACCCGATCCAGGCGAGCACGGCGACGCCAAGCGGCAGCACCACACCCCGCAGATAGACGCCCAAGGTCGCGATCATCACGAGCGCAAGCCCGGCCAAAACATTGACCAGCATCTCGTTCAGCCGCTTGGGAAAGGGCGAGCCCAAAGGGTCGGGTCGCAAAACCTCTGCCCGGTTCACCGCAAGTGCTGCGACCGAGGCGACTACCCCCAGTACAATCAGACCGTCGGCCCATATCATGTGGCCTCCGGCAGCGGATGACCGGGCATCAGATCATAGGGATGAACCCAACCGGGCAGCGCTTGGATGCGCGCGATCCAGGCAGCGACGTTTGGCCCTGGCGCCAACGCGATCTCGTCGAGAAAGAACATATAGCCCACGCAAGACAGGTCGGCGATGCTGGGCCTGTCGCCCACGATCCAGTCACGCGCGTCCAAGCGACGCTCCAACACACCTAGCGCGCCCTTTGCGCGGCCCGTCAAAAACGCGATCACATCCGCGTTGCGGTGCTTTTCGGCCAGGAAAAGCTGCATAAATCGGGCCGTGGCGATATTGGCGGTGAGCTTGTGGTTGTCCCACAGGATCCAGCGCAACAGCTCGCGCCGCTCGTCCAAATCCTCGCGCTTAAACTGGCCAAACTCGCCGGCGAGATAGTCCAGGATCACGCCCGATTGGGTGAGCCGTGTCTGCCCATGGGTCAGTGTCGGCACCTCGGCCATCTCGTTGAGCGCCAGGTAGTCATCCGTGCGCGCCTCGCCGTTGAAAAAATCCACGAAGATCGGCTCCCACTCCGCCCCGCACAGTTGGAGCATTAGGGCCGCCTTGTAGGCGTTGCCGGACTGGGCAAAACAGTGCAGCTGAAAGCTCATGACATCCCTCCCTTGGGGGCACCGTATTCTGCGATAAAAGCGTCATAGGCCGCGGCCAGCTTGCCCTCATCCGCGATCTCGTCGAGGTTTTCCAGCAGAACACTCAGCAGGTAATTGTTCGACAGATGGTACCGTGCGTTGAGCGCCCGCAGCCGATCATAGGCGGGTTCCGTCAGCGCGGCAGAGAAACGTTTGGGCAGAGGCAGACGTTTGCTCATAGGGCCCGTCCGATCAGCTCTTTCATGATCTCGTTGGTACCGCCATAGATCCGCTGCACGCGCGCGTCCGTCCACATCTCGGCGACCGCGTATTCCATCATGAACCCATAGCCGCCGTGAAGCTGTACGCATTCATCAATCACTTGGCCTTGAAGATCGGTGGTCCAGTATTTGACCATCGCCCCCATTTCCACCGTCAACGAGCCGCGCAAATGGGCGCTAAGGCAGGCGTCAAAGAAGGCGCGCGCCGCGACCGTGTTGGTCTTGCATTCGGCAAGCTTGAAACGGGTGTTCTGAAACTGTGTCAGCGCCCCACCAAAGGCCTCGCGCTCTTTGCAATAGTCGATGGTCCGGCTGACCGCCCCTTCCATTGCCCCCACAGCCCCGGCGGCGATCACCAGGCGTTCTTGGGGCAATTGTTCCATCATCTGGTAGAAGCCCTGGCCTTCTTCGGTGCCGAGCAGGTTTTCAGGGGGGATCTCCACATTGTCGAAAAACAGCTCGGAGGTGTCGGCCGCCTTGATGCCAACCTTGTCCAGGTTGCGCCCGCGACTGAAGCCTTTGCCTTCTGCCTCTGCCGCCTCGACCATCATCAGGGACATGCCTTTGGCCTTCTCGCCCGGGTCCGTTTTGCACGCCACCAGGATCAGATCCGCATGTTGGCCGTTCGTGATGAAGGTCTTTTGGCCAGACAACCGATAGCTGTTGCCCTCTTTGAGCGCCTTGGTCTTGAGGTTCTGCACGTCCGACCCTGCCGATGGTTCGGACATGGCCAGCGCCCCCACCAACTCGCCCGTGGCCATCTTGGGCAGCCAGCGTTGTTTCTGATCTTCCGTTCCGTATTCCAGCACATAATGGGCCACGATGCCGGAATGGATGCCGTTGCCCCAGGACGCGAGGTTTTCGCGCCCGCCTGCCATGTAAATCACGCTCTCATGGCCGAAGTCGCCGCCAGCGCCCCCGTATTCTTCGGGGATTGATGCACACAAAAGGCCCATCTCACCTGCCTCATTCCAGCTGTCGCGGTCCATCTCGCCTTGCTTGCGCCAACGCTCGAACTTGGGAGCCCATTTCTCGCGAATAAACTGGGTGGTCATCTCTTCGAGCATCACATGCTCGTCGCTCATCCACTCGGACTTCAGCATTGGAAAGGTCACGCGCGTCTCCCTGTGTGGCGTGAAAGGGGGGCGGGCACAGGCCGCCCCCGGTCAAGTCGATCCCCTCTCTTGGTGGAGGGTGCGGTCTTAAAAGGCGGCTTCTTCCAGCGCCATCACCGGGTCAGCGCCCGATTGAATGCGCGCAAGATGCATGGCCGTGGCAGGCAGTTGGCGGGACATGTAATAGCGGCCCGTGGCAATCTTTGCCTCATAGTAATCCCGATCTTCCGCCCCGCTGTCCAGCGCGGCTTGGGCCGCCTTGGCCATCCGTGCCCACATCAAGCCCAGGCACACATGCCCAAAGAGGTGCATGAAGTCGGACGAGCCTGCCAGCGCTGCATTCGGGTTCTTCATACCGTTTTGCATGAAGTACATGCCCGCGGCCTGCATATCCTTGGACGCGGCTTTCAAAGGGTCCAGGAAGCCGGCTTTCAAAGCCTCGTCGCCTTCGTTTTCCTTAAGGAAGGTTTTGACCATCTCAAAGAACGCCATCACGTGCTTGCCGCCATCTTGGGCAAGCTTACGGCCCACCAGATCCAGTGCTTGGACGCCGTTCGCCCCCTCATAGATCATCGCGATTCTGGCATCGCGGGCAAACTGGGACATGCCCCATTCCTCGATATAGCCATGGCCGCCATAGAGCTGCTGGGCTTGGATCGACATCTCGAAGCCCTTGTCGGTCAGAAAGCCTTTGATCACGGGGGTCATCAGCGAGATCAGGCCGTCCGCGTCCTTGTCCTCGTTGCGCAGTGCCCGGTCGATCAGGGTGGCCCCCCACAACACGAACGCGCGCGCGCCTTCGACAAAGCTTTTCTGATCCATCAGCGAGCGGCGCACATCCGGGTGCACGATCAGCGGATCGGCCGGACCCTCTGGGTTCTTGGCGCCGGTCACGTCGCGCCCTTGCAGGCGGTCCTTGGCATAGGCCACGGCGTTTTGATAGGCGGCTTCAGCCTGGGCATAACCTTGCAGGCCCACGCCCAACCGCGCCTCGTTCATCATGGTGAACATCGCCCGCAGGCCCTTGTGCTCTTCGCCAATCAGATAACCCGTGGCCTCATCATAGTTCATCACGCACGTAGAGTTGCCGTGGATGCCCATCTTTTTCTCAAGCCCGCCGCAGGACAGAGCGTTGCGCTCACCAAGGCTGCCGTCGTCGTTCACGAGGTATTTGGGCACGATGAACAGGCTGATGCCCTTGGTGCCTTCGGGCGCGTCGGGCAACTTGGCCAGCACGAGGTGGATGACATTCTCGCACATCTCGTGCTCGCCGGCAGAGATCCAGATTTTCTGGC
>JBCBNR010000303.1:0-4095 GCA_039821665.1 Pseudomonadota bacterium | reverse complement strand
GCATGGGGCGCGCGTGTGTGCAGACGCGCCGCCCGCCCCATGCTCCCTCTCGTGATCGGTTAGGAGCTCGGCCATGAAGTTCAAAACCGATCACGAGAGGGAGCATGGGGCGGGCGGCGCGTCTGCACACACGCGCGCCCCATGCGCGTTCAATGGGGTCGAGCTTACTCGACCAGACCGGCCTCTTTGGCGGCGGTCAGATACTCGTCCTCGATCGAGGCAAGAGTCGCTTCGGCGTCCTTGGCCCCGGTCAAGAAGTCAGCGATGTTGTTGCCAAGGGCTGTATGCATCATGCCCATGGCGGCCGAGGCCGGATAGGGCACGGCACCGGCCGCGGCACTGGCCGCAGCACCCGCGGCCAGGGGACCGGGCACATAGCCGTCGATCAGCCATACGGCGGCATCATTGTTTTCTTTGACCATGTCGCTGTCCATGCCTTCCATCGCGACGCGAAAGGCATTGGCGGCCTCTTCGTCCGAGATGTTCTTGGCCACGACCAGACCGTCCCACCAGATCGTGGTGGCCGGGCGCATGCCTGCCTCGGGCGACGGGGCACCGGCCATCACGACCTTGCCAGCCACCTGGCTTTCATTGGCGTCGTTCATCGCACCTGCGCGCGAGGCCCACAGGTTCGCCATGGCGATCTTGCCCTGCTGGAACTGCTGCTGAACGTAGGTGCTGTCGGACACCAGATATTCAGGGTCCATGTATTCCGTCAGCGCCTTCATCATTTCAAGCGCGGCCAGGCCCTGCTCGTTGTTGATGGAGGGTTTGTTGTCCTCGGCAAAGAAGTCGCCGCCGTAGCCCAGATACATATTCACGAAATCCTGGGCGAGGTTCCAGCCGGTCTTGAACGTAGCACCCAAGGGATAATCTACGACGCCTGCCTCTTTGATCTTGGCCGCTGTCTCCAGCATTTCGCCATAGGTTGTTGGCACGTCGAGGCCAAGGTCCTCGAAAATGTCAGAGCGGTACATCAGGTGTTGGGCGTTGACCATCATCGCCACCGCCATGATCTCACCATTGATGCGGATCAGCTGGTTGGGGCTGAGGTTTTGACCGTGCTGGGCCACCAGATCGTCAAGCGGGCGGATGGTGCCTTGATCCAGCAATGGGACCAGCGTGCCGTTGGCCACGCCACCCAATTGGTAAAGCGATGGGTTCGCCGCGAAGGCCGATGGCTGCTTCTCGCGGAATTCCTGGTCCAACTCTGCCTCGACCATGCCGCACTCGGCCATGGCATCGGTCATCGCCTTCCAGGCTTCGAACCCGGCGGTCAAGGACTTCACCGTCATGGTGTTTTCAAACGCGCAATCCGCAGCGGCAGCCGAGCCCATCAGGGCAATCGCGCCAGCGGCAGCAAGGGTTTTAAGGTTCATCACAGTCTCCCTGTCGTGATGTGGAAGGCGGCCCTGGTACCCGGACCACGCTTCCGGTTTGCCCGCCTGCGCGACGCGCCGCGCAAGCGGGTGTTGATCAAGAGCCGAGCGCCTCGCCCGTCTCCGCATCGAAAAGGTGGCAGATGCTTGGCGAAACCGAAAGCGAAACCGGGGCGCCAATATCAGTCCGATACTCCTTGCCCGCTTTCACCGACACCATCGCACCGCCCGCCCGCACTGTCAGCATGGTGGCGTCGCCCAACAGCTCCACCGTGTAGACCGGCGCATTAATTTCGCCCGCACCCTGGGCCAGGCCAGCATCCTCGGCCCTAAAGCCCAGGGTGATCTTGCCGTCTGGGCCTGTCAGGCCAGAGATGGTGACGTTGTCGCCCGTGAACGTACCCCCTGACAATTCGCCCTCCATCAGGTTCATCGCAGGCGAGCCGATGAAGCTTGCCACAAAGGTGTTGGCCGGGTGGTCATAGATCTCGGTCGGCGTGCCCACTTGCTGGACGATGCCTTGTTTCATCACCACCACGCGATCGGCCAAGGTCATGGCCTCGATCTGGTCATGGGTCACGTAAATGGTGGTCACCTTCAACTCGTGGCTGAGGTTTTTGATCTGCGCCCGGGTCGAGACGCGCAGCTTGGCATCCAAGTTCGACAGTGGCTCGTCCATCAAAAACACATTGGGCTCGCGCACAATGGCACGCGCAAGCGCCACGCGCTGACGCTGTCCGCCGGAAAGCTCGGCAGGTTTGCGGTGCAAGAACGGTTCCAGCTCGACCATCTTGGCCGCGCGCATTACCTTCTCGTCATGGGTGTCCGGATCGATCTTGCGCACCCGCAAAGGAAAGCGGATGTTCTCGTAGACATTCATGTTGGGATAAAGGCCGTAGGATTGGAACACCATGGCGACATCCCGGTCCTTGGGATCAAGATCGTTGACCACTTGGCCATCGATCACAATCTGGCCTTCGGTCACATCCTCCAACCCTGCCACCATGCGCATGGTCGTTGTTTTTCCGCAGCCCGAGGGGCCCAACAGCACCAGAAACTCCTCGTTCGCTATGGTCAGGTTGAAATCGTCCACCCCGACGAAGCTGCCCCACCGCTTGCAGACGTTCTTGAGCTGAATTTCGGCCATAGGCTTCTCCCGCCGCCGGATTTTGCATACGCTTGCAAAAACGCTAGACGGCTGGGCCTGCGTTTGGCAATCCTTTTCTCAGTTGCTGTTCAGATCCTGCCCAAGGGGCCCACATATGACTGATTTCCGTGCACAAAACCGCGCCGCATTGGCCAACCTGCTGGTTTGCCCAAATGAGGATCTTGCCCAGCGGGCGCTCGAATCAATCCACCCGGATGCTGTTTTTGACGTCAGTGCCCCGGTCGAGCAGCTTGTCGGAAGCAATGCGATCCTAGACGGTTTCATCAAACCCATGCGCCGCGCGCTTACCGGCCTGCACCGGCGAGACGAGATTTTTATCGGCGGGCATAACATCCGCGAGGAAGGCGGCACCTGGCTTGCCAGTGTTGTGCACTATGTGGGCAACTTCCAAGCGCCGCTTTGGGGGTTGGAGCCGAGCGACAAACTGGTGTTCCTGCGCGCGGGCGAGTTTTATCGGCTCGATGACGGTAAGATCACCAAGGCGCGCATCATCGTTGATCTGGCCGATCTGATGAACCAGGCCGGGCGCTTTCCCTTTCCCCGTGAGTTAGGGACGGAGATCACCTTTCCCGGCCCCGCCACCCATGATGGGGTCTGCCCCGGCCCGAGCGATGGCACGCGCAGTTTGGATGTGGTCGAAGGGATGCTCGCAGCCCTCCATGTCTATGATCCTGACACGTGGGAGAGCAAGGACCAGACCGGCACGAACGGCTATTGGGCCGAGGATATGCTGTGGTACGGGCCCGGTGGCATCGGGTCCAACTATCGCTGGGATGGGTTTGTGAAAGACCATCGAGAATCTTTCCTGCGCGCCTTCCCCGACCGCAAAGGGGGCAACCACTATTGCCGGATCGGCGATGGTAACTATGCGGCGGTATCCGGTTGGCCGTCGATGACCATGACCCACCAGGGCGACTATCTTGGCGTGCCGGCGGACGGTCGTGCGCTGACCCTGCGGGTGATGGACTTCTATCGCTGTGCGGGCGGCAAAATCAAAGAGAACTGGGTGCTGCTGGACTATGTCGAGCTGATGGCGCAGATGGGGGTGGATCTGATCGCGCGCTCAAACGCCATGACCCCCTTGCGCTGAGGGCGCGCGCCCCTCAGGGTCGCGGCTCAACGCCTTGAAGGAGCCTGCCATGATCGACGCACATCACCATCTTTGGGATCTTCAAGCGGTCCACTACCCCTGGCTGATGGAACGCGGGGGAGAGCGGTTTTTCGGCGATCCCACGCCGATCCAGCGCGACTATCTGCAGCCAGAGTTTATCGCCGAGGCGGGCGCCGAAGGCATCACCGCGTCCGTACATGTGCAAGTGGGCGCCGAGGATGGCTTGGCCGAGGCCACCTGGGTCGATCGTCAGCACCAGGCAAACCCAAACTATCCCGCCGCCCAGGTGGCGTTTTGCGACCTGACCGCCCCGGATCGCGCCGGTGCGCTGGACGCGCTGCAAGCGCTGCCTTCGGTGCGGGGCATCCGCCAGATCACCGGGCGCAAAACGCCACCTGGGCGGCGGGATAGTTTGGGTTTGCCTGGTGCTGACGATC
>JBCBNR010000302.1:0-4128 GCA_039821665.1 Pseudomonadota bacterium | reverse complement strand
CCGCAGCACCTGCCGTGCGCCCCCTTGCGAGACGTCGCACAGGCGAAATGCCACCTGCGGGGCTGCCAGGGCCAAGCGGCGCAGAACCTCGGCAATCGCTTGCGCCTCTGCCCGGTCCGAGCGCAGGAATTTCAGGCGCGCGGGCGTGGCGAAAAAGAGATCGCGCAAGGTGACCGTGGTGCCCTGCCCCTGCGCGCATGGCTTGACGGCGCCCAAACGCCCACCGGTGACCGACAGCTCGAACCCGGTTTCCGCCCCCGCAAAGCGGCTGGCAAGGGTCAGGCGCGCGACCGCACCCAAAGAGGGCAATGCCTCGCCCCGGAACCCAAAAGACCGGATGTCCAACAAATCCGAGCCGTCGATTTTCGACGTGGCATGGCGCGTGAGCGCAAGCGCCAGTTCCGCCTGCGGGATGCCGTGGCCATCATCGCTGACCTGTATCAGGGTCTTGCCGCCATCCGCATAGGTCACCTCGATGCGGCGCGCGCCGGCATCCAGCGCGTTTTCCACCAGTTCCTTTACCGCCGAGGCGGGGCGCTCGATCACCTCGCCGGCGGCAATGCGGTTCGCCGCCGCTTCGCTGAGCGGGGTGATTGGCCTTCGATCAGGGCTTATGTTGGGGTTCGGTACGTTCACACCACAAAGGATAGCATGCAAGGCGCGCCCGCGCCACCGTCAAAGCGGGGGATCAGGGCTCCGCTGGCGGTGCGGCGGAGGTGTCCACCCCCAATTGGCGAAGCCTGGCCAACTCCGCCGCTGGATCGAGGATCTGATCCTCGTAAAGCGCGGTTTCCCGGTCGTTTTGCAGCCAGCGCACAAACAGGCGCAATTGGCTCGGGTCCCGCTCTTGTGCATCCTGGACGGCCAATTCGGCCCGAATGTTGGGGTCGCGCGCACCGCCTGCGGCGGCGATCAACGCCTGTTCCGAGCGGGTGGGCGCCGTTGCGCGCCCGCCCAAGGCCACCAAGGCATCGGCCCGAGGTGTCACATCCGCCCGGTTGCGCCCGCCCGGCGTAGGCTCGGGCAAGGGGGCTGTCAGCAACTCTTCATTCAGTTCCAACGGGCGGTTGGTGACGATGGCAAACTCGTCCGGCGACGTACCGCCAGAGTTGAGGCGCGACAACACCGTGTCGCGCGGAGCCTCCGGCGCAGGGGCAGGCTCGGACCCGCCACAGGCGGCAAGCACACAGACAAGACCCACCAGAGGACTGAGCTTCAAACCCATTTTGGCCATGCACTCCACCGCGCCCATTTCCATCAGACTCACGGTGTAAACCGATCCGCGCGGGGCGTCACGCCCCCTTTGCGTCCCGCTCGGGCCAAATCACCAGAACAATGACCCCCAAAAAGATGCCGATATCGGCCACGTTGAAGACAAACGGGTTGTTGATCCCGCAGCACGACATGTTCAGAAAATCGGCCACAGCGCCATACACCACCCGGTCGAGCGCATTGCCCAACGCACCGCCGATGATGGCCCCCAGGGCAAGCGACTGGCGCAGGCTGGTGGAGCTGCGCAGCCACCACAGCAGCGCCAACGAGATGACCACCGACAGCCCGATAAGGATCCACCGCCCCGCCTCGGGACCCAGATCCAGAAGGCCGAAATTTATGCCGGTGTTCCAGCCCATTCGAAACACCAGAAAGGGGGGCAGCACATCCATGTTCCGCACGGTAAGCAGGTCCAAACCGTACATCACTCCCAACTTCGAACCTTGGTCGAGCGCAAAGACCCCAAGGGCCGCGAGGAGACCTGGGTATAGCCCCATCTCAGTGCCGGAAATGCCGCTGGCCGGTAAAGATCATCGCCAGCCCAGCCGTGTTGGCCGCCTCGATCACTTCGGCATCTCGCATGGATCCACCCGGTTGGATCAGCGCGGTGGCACCGGCTTGCGCTGCGGTCAGCACACCATCGGCAAAAGGGAAGAAGGCGTCGGACGCCACGACCGAGCCTTCCGTGGGCAGCGCCTCTAACCCCAGGGCTTGGGCCATATCTTGGGCTTTGCGCGCGGCAATGCGGGTGCTGTCCACCCGGCTCATCTGGCCCGCGCCAATCCCCACCGTGGCGCGGTTCTTTGCGTAAACAATCGCATTCGATTTCACGTGCTTGGCCACAACCCAGGCAAAGCGCATATCGGCCAGTTCCTCGGCACTGGGTTGGCGGGCGCTGACCACCGTCATCTTGGCCGCATCCAGGGCCGCGCCATCGCGGTCTTGGACCAGCAAGCCACCGGCCACCTGACGCACCACCGGGGCTGTATCCTGTGGGTCGGCCAGGCTGCCCGTTGTCAGCAGCCGCAGGTTTGGTTTTTGGGCAAAGACCGCCCGGGCCGCCTCATCTGCATCCGGGGCGATCACCACCTCGGTGAAGATCTCGGCAATCGCGGTGGCCGTTGGTCCGTTGAGCGGTTGGTTCAAAGCAACGATCCCGCCAAAGGCCGAGACCCGGTCACAATCGAACGCGGCGCGGTACGCGTCTTCCAAGGTGTCGGCCGTCGCGACGCCGCACGGATTGGCGTGTTTTATGATCGCAACCGCAGGACCTTGCGCGCTGGGGAACTCGCTGACCAGCTCGAACGCTGCATCCGCATCGTTGATGTTGTTGTAGCTCAGCGCCTTGCCCTGGTGCTGCCTCGCCGTGGCAATGCCGGGGCGCGCAGGCGTGGTGGTGTAAAAGCGCGCGGCTTGGTGTGGGTTCTCGCCGTAGCGTAGGGTCTGCGCAAGGGTGCCCGCCAGGGTGATCTGTTGGGGTGTCCGCTCGCCCGCGTAATCGGCCATCCAAGACGCCACCGCCGCGTCATAGGCAGCCGTATGCCCATAAGCCTGCGCAGCACACAGCTTGCGAAAGGCCAAGCTGGTGGCCCCGCGGTGGGTGGTCAGTTCCGCAATCAAGGCCTCATAGCGGGCCGGGTCCACGACCACCGTCACACCCTCGTGGTTCTTGGCCGCGGCCCGGATCATCGCAGGCCCGCCAATGTCGATGTTTTCCACACACTGGGCATCCGACCCACCGGCCGCCACGGTCTGGGCAAAGGGGTAGAGGTTGATCACCGCTAGATCGATCTGAGCGATCCCATGGGCCTCCAACGCGTCCAGGTGGGCGGGCAAATCCCTGCGCGCAAGAAGCCCGCCATGGACACCTGGATGCAGCGTTTTCACGCGCCCATCCATCATCTCGGGAAATCCCGTCACCTCCGAGACATCGCGCACGCTCAACCCCGCGTCCCGCAAAGCCCGTGCCGTTCCCCCGGTGGAGATCAGATCCACCCCTGCGGCGGCCAACGCCTGGCCCAAAGGCACAAGGCCGGTTTTGTCGGAGACCGAAAGCAGCGCGCGGCGCAGCGGGGCAAGGCCAAGATCGGACATAGGGTGCGGAACCTCGTGACGGTTTCAATGGCCGCGTGGGTGTCAGATGCGCCCGCTAAGGTCAATGCCCGCGCCACAGCCATAACCGATGCTTAACCGGTCCCCGCCATAACCTGCGCTTGTGGGAAGTGTGTGGGACGTGACGTAGTGGTGAAGACACAAACTAAGGCAGTAAGCCGTCTTGTGGCGGGGGGGCGCAGGTTTGCATGGCATGTTCTGCTGCTGGTCGCCAACGGGTTGTTCTTGAACTACCTTTTCTGGCGGGCGACCAGCTTTTGGTCCGCGCCAGAGCTGCACATCCTATCGCCGGTCCTGCTGATGTTGGAGGGGCTCTGTTTCATTGGATTTATGCTGTATTGCGTCAATCTTTGGGACATAGGCCAGCCGACACCTGCCCCGCCAAAACTGCCGCCTGCGCGCAAAACGGTAGATGTGTTCATCACCACCTATTCCGAGGCGGTGGAGGTGGTCTTGCCGTCCATCCGCCACGCCCGCGCGCTGGAGGTGCCCGAGCATCTGGAGGTTCGAGTCGTGTTGCTCGATGACGGGCGGCGCAAGGTGATGCAGTGGTTGGCCGAGGAGGAAGGCATAGACTACATCACCCGCGCCACGAACGAAGGGTACAAGGCGGGCAATCTGGCCAATGCGTTGGAACACTCCACCGCTGATCTCTTTGTGATTTGCGATGCGGACACTCAGTTGGCGCCGAACTACCTGATCGAGACCGAGCCCTATTTTCGCGACCCCACCGTGGCCTGGGTC
>JBCBNR010000301.1:0-4129 GCA_039821665.1 Pseudomonadota bacterium | reverse complement strand
GCGAATGACCTGTTCTGCGAACACACCGCCCGATTGCTCTAGCTCCCATTTTTGCGGGGTGGCCGAAACAAAGACCGACTGGGGGCGCATGGCGTCCCACTCTTCGAATTTCAGGGGGCGGTTGTCCATGCAAGAGGGCAGGCGGAAACCATGCTCGGCCAGGGTGAACTTGCGCCGGTAGTCACCCTTATACATACCGCCGATCTGGGGCACGGACACATGGCTTTCATCGGCAAAGACGATGGCATTGTCGGGAATGTACTCAAACAGGGTCGGTGGCGGCTCACCCGGGGCGCGGCCCGTCAGATAGCGCGAGTAGTTTTCGATCCCGTTGCAGACGCCCGTGGCCTCCAACATCTCCAAATCGAAATTTGTGCGTTGCTCCAAGCGCTGGGCTTCCAACAGGTGGCCGTCTTTGATCAGCTGATCGAGCCGGGTCGCAAGCTCGGCTTTGATGCCCTTGATCGCCTGCTGCATCGTGGGGCGCGGCGTGACATAGTGGGAGTTCGCGTAAACCCTGATCTTTTCCAAACTGTCCGTGCGCTGGCCGGTCAGTGGGTCAAACTCGGCGATGCTCTCTAACTCTTCGCCGAAGAATGAGACGCGCCAAGCCCGGTCTTCCAGGTGGGCTGGCCAAATCTCTAGGCTGTCGCCGCGCACCCTGAAGGACCCACGCTGAAAGCCAGCGTCGTTGCGGCGGTACTGTTGGGCCACCAGATCCGCCATCACCTTGCGCTGGTCATAGTCGTTGCCGGTGATCAGGTCCTGGGTCATTGCCCCGTAGGTCTCGACCGAGCCGATGCCGTAGATGCACGAGACAGAGGCCACGATGATCACATCATCCCGCTCCAGCAACGCGCGCGTCGCGGAATGGCGCATGCGGTCGATCTGTTCGTTTATCTGGCTTTCTTTCTCGATGTAAGTGTCCGAGCGGGCGACATAGGCCTCGGGCTGGTAGTAGTCGTAATACGAGACGAAATACTCCACCGCATTGTCGGGAAAGAACCCCTTGAACTCGCCATACAACTGGGCGGCGAGGGTTTTGTTCGGGGCAAGGATGATGGCGGGGCGCTGGGTCTCCTCGATCACCTTGGCCATGGTGAAGGTTTTGCCGGTGCCGGTCGCACCCAACAGAACCTGGTTCTGTTCGCCCGCTTGCACACCTTCCACCAACTCTGCGATCGCGGTGGGCTGGTCGCCCGCCGAGGTGAATTCGGTGTTCATCACGATCCGACGCCCCCCGTCCAGCTTTTCGCGGGCAGGGGCGGATGGCGCGGGGTGAGAGGGTGCTAAATCTGTCATCGAAGCTCCGTTCTTACTTCAAAATGGGGGATCGTGCAAAAGAGACAAGGTAAATAAACCGTTAAACGCATAGGTTGTTTTATGGATAAGTTCTGCAACTTTTAGAAATATATCTGTTGCTATAATCCTATCCGCTCGGGTAGGGTTAACAGGCAAGCAGGATCGTCATCAGCCGGGTGCAGCACCACCCACCCCACCCCTCACTCCCTTGTGCCCGGTTGATGACACCCCTTGCTGACTTCCCTCCTTGATCAGTTTGATCTGTCTGGACCGTGCGCAAGCGCGGTTTGGGCGTTTGAGCCCGGCTCTGGCGCTTTGAACCCGCACAGGAAGGGGCGGGCCAGGTGACGCTGTAGGGTCGCACTGGCACGATCTCCAGCACATTTGATCCCATCGCTCATGGCGAAGGGGTTTGCTGACGGCGCTGCATGATGCCGGACACAGCGTCTAACTTGAGGCGACAAAGGCCCCATGTACCCCGCCCTTGCCCTTGTGTCTGGTCGGGTTTTTGCGCAGTGTACCGGTGCTAAAGATTACGAGGTCGCTATGGTCGTTCGCATCTATCAACCTGCCCGTACTGCCATGCAATCCGGTGTCGCAAAGAGCAAACATTGGGTGCTGGACCATGGTGTGGCGGAACGTCGTCAGACCGACCCTCTGATGGGGTGGAGCGGCTCGGGCGACACGCAAAGCCAAGTGCAACTGACCTTTGACAGCAAAGAGGCTGCCATTGCCTATGCCGAGCGCCATGGTTTGGCCTATCGGGTGGAGATGCCCAAATCCCGCAAGCCGGTCATCCGGCCCGGCGGCTATGGGGACAATTTCCGGTACAACCGGCGAAGCGCTTGGACCCATTGAGCACAGCACCGCGCGCGAAGGTCAGGGCGCTAGCTCGATCTTACTGGAAAACCGTGGACGGTTCACAATGCGGTTGCGCCATTCCAAGCCGGTAAAGTTCAGCTCGCTGAGCAGCGGCAAGGGAATTGTTGTGTAGGGCACGAAGTTTTCGACCAAAACGATGGTGTCGTTCGCGGACATCTTCGGCAAGATCTCCTTGGGAACTTCGGGGGAGGTCATGCGGTTCGTGTTGCCCTGCTGGTCGGTGACCAATGGCTTTGCCTCAGACCACAGCACCACATAGTCGGTGGTGTCAGGCAGGCCATCACCATCCGCATCGGGCCCTTCGACATACTGGATGGAGGTAACCCGCAGCCACTTGCCGGTGGGGGCGCGGGGCAACAGGTTTTCCTGCAGCGCATAGAGATCGTCGATATAGCCGTTGGGGATTACCGGTTGGCGCGAGACCATGTCAGCGATGGTATATGCGGCTTTGGCGGCTTGGCTGGTGGTTTTGAATGCATCGAAAAACACGAAGCTTGCGCCAAGCCAAAGCGCCAGAAGAGGGAACAGAAGGACGAATTCTACGGTGACAGAGCCACGTTCGTCGTCCTTGAAGGTGCGGAAGAGATCCATGGGGGCAAATCTCCTAGGAGGGTTCGTTGACGAACGCGCTGTAGGAGACCATTCGAATGCCTCCTGACGGGTCCTTTGGCATCTCCAACCCGAGCCCGAGGAAGGGGAAAATGGGGTCTACAACAACACAGGCTCGGATAAACATTGTTGTGGACCGGCCACCGACGACAAAGCCGGTCACAGGCTCTACCGTGTTAACCCGATCATAACACTGGGCGTTGGTGGCAGGGTAGTCGTTGATGTTGTTGATGTTGACCATCTCCAACACGATCTGAGTTTCGCAATTGTCCAAGATCTTGGAATAGTCGCAGATCGCTTTCTTGATATTTTGCTTGGTGGCCGGGTTGATCAGGTCAACACGCAGGTCACGCACCGCCATGTCTAGCCCACGATCAAGCATCATGGATTTCGTCATCAGCCAACCTGCCTCGAAGGTGGAGAAGACGATGGCGAAGAACAGGGGCGCAATGATCACAAACTCGACCGTCGCCGCACCGCCCTCATCGGACAGATAGCGCCGGACGGCCTGTTTTGTGAGTGCGCGCAAAGATCCCATCAGTTCGACAGCTTCAGCGCTTTGATGGTCTGGGCGATTTGCTGGAACGCACCGGCCAAGCCAGGTGTCCCGACCAAATAGGCATCCGCAGGCGACGAGGCGCACGCATACATGACCTCAGCTGCATCGTTGGGCGTGTCCACTAGCGGGTCAAAATTGGGGTCCAGCGCCGGCAAGTCAAAGCCGATGGTAAAGACACGCACCTTTGGTCTTGTGTTCCCATCGCTATCGGTCACCTGCACACGCGCCTGATCGCACAGGCTCATCAGTTCCGCCCGCGCATCGCTTTCTGACGTGGACATAAAGGTGTGGCTGCCAGCGTAATTGTCCTCGACACCATAGTAGTCGATCTTGGACTGGTCATAATCACACGTACCATTACCGTCCGCATCGAAACAGTCGGCCGGGCTGCTGGCACTGTCATAGTCATAGCGCGACAGGGACAGACGCTGCTGCCGCGTGATCGCACCGTCGGTCATAAGAACCACGTACTTCACGGTTTGAGCATCGGTATAGTCGCCAGGCCGTCCCGCAAATTTCGCATCGACCGCCGATGTTCCCGACAAGGTTGTGATAGCCGAACGCATGCCAGGATCGACAAGGCCGAGGCCCCACTTAAGGCCAAACTGAATGCCTGTCGCCTCGTGCATACCCAGCCCTTCGATCGCCGTTTCCAGCACGCCGACGTTGTTCGAGAAGGGAACAATCTCGTTGCTGCCGGTCGGGCACCAGCCCCAATCGATCACGGCGGGAAGATACCAAGCCTTCGAGCCGTAATTGAAATGCATCATATGCTCG
>JBCBNR010000300.1:0-4133 GCA_039821665.1 Pseudomonadota bacterium | reverse complement strand
CGTGCCGGGGGCGTCTTCGGCCTCTTGCGCCGAGAGCGTCAGGGATTTGGGTGCGGTGCGCAGGTCCGAGACGGACAGCGGCGCCTTTGGGCGCGCCAGACGGTAGCGGGTGACCCAGATCAAGCGCTCTTCAGCCCGGGTGATCGCCACATAGGCCAGCCGCTTCCACAGGGCCATGCCCGCCTCGGACCGGCCGGACCGCGCGGCGGCATAAAGATCGGGTGCAAACACTTGGACCGTGGGCCATTGGGAGCCTTGGGCCTTGTGCACGGTCACCGCCGCGCCATGCAGAAACGCCGCCCCCATGCGGGCCGCAGAGGGGATATACGGCTCTTCCCGGTCCGGGGCTTCGATCTGAATGATGGTGGCCACACTAACCGAGGGATCCTCTGCCCCGACCATGTGCAAGCGCGAAAACCCCGCTTTTCGCCCCTCGCCCAGATAGACCGCTTGCGCGCCTTTGATCAGCCCTCGGGCTTCCAGATCGATCCGCTTGCGGCGGTGTTTGAGGGGCAGTTCCAGCCCGTCACAGATCAAAGGCTCGCCGGGGAGCAGGGTTTCCATCGGCGCGTCGTAGGCTTGGCGGAAGGCGTGGATCAGGCGGACCCTTGTGGCATTGCGCCAGACCAGCACGGGCGAGCGGGCCATCAGTTCTGCATCCACCCGTTCGGCCACAACTACGCGGTCATCGCTGCTGCGCTCCTCGATCATCCGCTCAAATGCCTCGAAGCTTAGGCTGTCATCCCCCAGGGCATGGGCGAGGTCCAAAATCGGGTTGTCGGCGGCCTGACGATGAATACGCTCCAGATGCCGAACCTGGCTGTCTTTGAAGCCATCGAACACCATTTCGCCCGACTGGCCCACGGGCGCCAATTGCGCAGGGTCGCCGAACAGGATCAGCGTGTTGAAGATCTCGCACAGATCCTCGAACTGTTTGGCGTCCAGCATCGAAGCTTCGTCGAGCAAGCCGATGTCCAAGGGATCGTCCCGGCGCTTCCATCCGGTGATAAAGTCGGAGCCACGCAAACCCGCCGCGGCCAGTGCCCCGGGGACAGAGGCCTGCGTCTGGAAAAAGGCATGCGCCCGGTCCAGGGCCGCATCTGTCAGCCCTTCGACGGTCGGGCGCGCACCCTCGCCAGACAGCCAGGCCGCCACTTTTTCGAACTCGGGGTCGTACATGGGGGTATACAAAATGCGGTGCAAGGTTGTGGCGGGCACACCGCGCGTGCGCAACACGCTGGCCGCCTTGTTGGTGGGGGCCAGGACCGCGAGCGTTCGGGCATCGCGTGCGCGCCGCGGCTCGAAATCAGCCGAGGCCACCTCCACGCCGCTGGCGCGCAGGGCCTCCACCACTTGGGCGAGAAGCACGGTTTTGCCCGAGCCCGCCTTGCCCGTGATCGCCAACACCTTGGCGCGTCGCTCGGGGCGGGGCAGGCGCGTGCCCTCGATCAGATCGATGCCGGCATCCAGCAAGCGCTCGGCAATCGCGTCATGGGCCTCGGCCTGATCGGGGGAAAGGGTTGTCAGTGTCACCCCTGCAGATGTAGCCCGCGAGCGCCCCACTGCCCAGCCCTGTTGCGCCCTGGGCGGTGCTGTCCGTACCACCCAAAGCGCGCGCGCAAAGGGTCAGGCTGCGATGGCCGCCAGTGGCAGGGCCGCGCGGAAGGATGCGTCGAACCAGCCTTCCACATCCGAAAGGCCAAAGCCCGAGCGGGCCAAAAGCTGCAGGCGTGCAGCCTCGGTAATTGGCCAAAGGCCGACGCTGATGTCACCATCTGCGCTGTGATCGGTGCCCAGCACCTGGGGCTCCCAGCCCAAGCGGCGGTAAATCCGCACCATGCGCGCGTCGAAAACACCGATGCTGTCAGACAGGCCGAATTCCACGCCCAGATGACAGCCTGCGAGCATCAGGGCCGAGGCCACCTGGTGCCCGTTTGCAACCTCGGGGCTGATGCAAAATCGGGTGCATTCCCACACCAGGGGCGAGGTGATGGTCACGCCATCCGTGAGATGCGAGAAGTGATCAGCCACCATGGTCGCGCCGGTCGTGGGCAGGATGCGCATCGACCCCCCATGGCCCCCCTCTTCGTTCTCCCACAGGATGTAGAGGGGATTAAGCTCGGGCGCGTCATACTCATCGCGCTCCGCCCCGCTGTCATCCACGGTGACGGACCAGTTGAGGCGGTCCTTGAACTGACGCGCCCGGTCCTCAAACATGGTGCGGGCAAGATGGGGGAAGCGATGCAGGTCGGCAGCGTAGATGTAGCGGATCATGGGGTGGCTCCTGGGTGCAAAAAATCTGATGCACCCAGCGCTATCGATCCGCCCGTTAAGAGTTTCTTAGCGCACTGTTAAAGCTTTTTTCGGCAACGGGTTTCAGGCGATTCGTAGGGGGATGAGGGGCGCGCGCACCGGTTTTGCCAGGACGCACGTGCGCGGCACTTAAATCGCGATGGCCCCACTGTTCAGCGCGACCGCGACCGCATGGGTCGTATTCAAGGCGCCCAGCTTGTGGCGCGCGGTGTCCACATAGACCCGAAAGGTATGCTCCGAGATCTGCAACTGGTCCGCCGCTTGCGCACGGGAATGGCCAAGGCCAAGCAGCGTAAGGACATCTCGTTCCCGGGGAGACAATTCCTTGGCTGTCGAGGGGGACAACTCCCTGAGGCTTTCCGCACGCTCATGGACGTAGTGGGACAGGAGTAGAAAGTCCTGCTTGAACTCTCGCAACCGCCGGTCCCACCCTTCGGGGGTATCGGCTGCATTGAAAGACAACATTGCGAAACTGCCGCGCGGGCCTTGGATTGGAATGGAATAGCCCTTGGGGGCCACCCCGCCATCCAACGCTTCGGACAAAAAGCTGGTTTCGGTCTTGCCTGCCCAATTCAGACGGTCCCATTCAAAGGGTAGCCAACCGCGCAGGGCCGTTTGGTACACCGGGTCGATGCGCCGATAGCCTTGCTTGATATAGTGGAGCACCCAATCCGGGTTATAGGTGAAGAGATTGGTTTCGTCCTGGCCCGGCCCACCCCGATGATAGACCACGTGGTCCACGTCGTAGAGGTCTCGGACATGTCCGACCAGGGCGCTCAGATCATTATCCGAGGTCGCGTCCGACAGGATCCCAACTATACTCTCCATTCGCTCGGACATGCACACTCGTTAGCTCAGGGTCCTGAGGAAGCTCGCGCATTTCGCGTGCGGCCAAAACGACGGCGTCATCCAAGTGCTCGGCCAGTCCGACCAGGGCATGCTTGTGGGCCACGTTTCGAATGTCCGTCAGGAGTTCGATCATCCAGTCATGCGACATCTGAAAGCCTCATCGCAAATGGTTAACAGAATGTTAATTCAACCTACACACGAGTTAATGTATCCAAATTAACCGTGAATGCGACCCGCTATTTTTGGGGAGGGGTGTGGATAGCCAAGCTAAAATGCAATGCGGCGCGATGGTTACCCGCCGCATGCCTTGTGGATTATGGGAGGAGAGGGTCTAGCCTTTACTCGCCTCTAGCGAGTCTTCAAAGGTGCGCAGTCCCGTCGTTTTAGCTCCGACCAAAGCCGCCATGTTTCCGGGCTTATGCTCGTTGCGCATCATCTTCATATGGGCCGCAGGGATCTGATCCCAGTCGAACACTTCCGACATGCACGGGTCCAACCGGCGTTCGACCATCAACTGGTTCGCCTCGGACGCTTGGCGGAGATTGGCGAAGTGGCTGCCCTGGACCCGCTTTTGATGCATCCAGAGATAGCGCGCATCGATGGTCAGGTTATAGCCTGTGGTGCCAGCACAGATCACGACCATCCCGCCCTTCTTCACCACAAAGCTAGAGACTGGCATGGTCGCCTCGCCCGGGTGCTCGAACACCATGTCCACATTGTTGCCCTTGCCGGTGATGTCCCAGATCGCCTTGCCAAATTTGCGGGCCTCGGCAAACCAGGTTTTGTATTCGGGCGTGTTCACCGTGGGCATCTGTCCCCAGCAGTTGAAATCCTTGCGGTTGAGGACCCCCTTGGCGCCCAGGTTCAAGACAAAGTCACGCTTGTCTTCGTCCGAGATCACGCCGATTGCGTTTGCGCCTGCGGTGTTGGCCAGTTGGATCGCATAGGACCCCAAACCGCCGGAGGCCCCC
>JBCBNR010000299.1:0-4142 GCA_039821665.1 Pseudomonadota bacterium | reverse complement strand
AGGGCAGGTTGTCGAGCAACCGGCTGGTGTCATAGGCAGGCTTGTCCAAATGAGCCTGAGGCGAGACCGGGTTGGGCGTGCCCGCCTCGTTTCGGAACACGAAGAACTCTGCCTCTATCCCGAGGTTCATGGTGTAGCCCAGGCCTTCGGCCTTTGCGACCTGACGGCCCAGGATGTTGCGCGAGCACGGCTCAAACGGCTTGCCCTCGCACCACAGATCACACGAGAAATACGCAAGGCTCGGATCAAACGGCAGGATCGAGGCGGACGCGGGGTCGGGCATACAAGCCACCTCCTCGTCGTTGATCTCTTGCGGGACACCGTCAAGCGCTGCCCCGGTGAACATTTCCGAGCCGCCCATCATCTGGTCAAAATGGCTGATCGGCACGAACTTGGATTTCGAGACCCCGTGCATGTCCACGTAAGACGCGATGCACGTGGTGACCCCCTGGTCGATCAAGGATTGGCGCAAGGTGGAATGGTCGGTCATGGTCTCTCTCTTATGTCTTTGGGTCTTGGTAAGGCAAAGGGCCGCCCTGGGGACGGCCCTTTGTAAGATCTAGGGCGTTTGCGCCGCCCTACTTGTGCTTTTTGTGGGCGGCTTCCTCTTGGTACATGCCATAGACGATCGCGCCAAAGCAGGCGACCACGGCTAGGACCAAGAACAGCCCAGAGGTGAAGTTTCCAGCGCCGGTAAAGATGGCTTCCGCCCCGTCCCAGCTGTCAATGGGTGATCCCATGATATCTCTCCTTTGTCGGTCTGATTACTCGGCAGGCGTGGGCGCCATACCGTCGGTTTCCATGCCTTCGGGATAGGCCGAGACAGGCACTTCGGCCAAGTCCATACCCATGATCTCGATCTCCTCGGGGATGCGCAGAAGGCCCGCCATCTTCAGGATGAACGACACGCCATAGCCGGGGATAAAGCCCAAAAGCGCCATGGTGATTGCGCCGATCACCTGACCCATCAGGTTGGTGTCGGGATAATCGCCATTGGGATAGCCCGCTGCGAGCACGCCGAAGGCCACGACACCAAAGGCACCGGCCAGACCGTGGACCGAAACAGCGCCCACGGCATCGTCGATCTTGAAGGTCTTTTCCAGCCATTTGGCACCCACAGGTGCGATGACGCCACCACAAATCCCCAACAGGAACGCAAGCGGCGGATGATAGACATCAAGGCCAGAGGCCGCCGCGAAGATCCCTGCCAGCGCACCGGACATCATCCAGAACGGGTCGCGCCCGGCCAGCCAGCCACCGATGATCCCACCGGAAAAGCACATCAGCGTGTTAAACGCGACCGCCGACAGGGTGCTTGGGTTGCCAAAGATGGTCGTCCACTGGGACGTGCCATTGTAGATAATGCAGCCGCCCAGGAACCCAAAGAAGCCCACGATCAGCACCATCAGACCGAAGACGGCCATGGGCACATTGTGGGGCGGGATGTCGTTGGCGGTGCCATCGGCATTGAACTTGCCGATGCGTGGCCCGAGGTTGAGCAGCACACCAAAGGCAAAGAACGCCGCAATCATGTGCACACAGCCCGCGGCCCCGAAATCATGCCAGCCGAACTGCGTCAGCAACCAGCCATCGCCGTGCCAAGCCCAGGAGGCGCCCAGGATCCAAACGACCGAGCCCAGCAAGATGGCCAAGACGATGAAGCCCGACAGCTTGATCCGCTCGATCACAGCACCCGAGAAGATCGAGGCTGTGGTGGCCGCAAACAGGGTAAAGGCCGCCCAGAAGATACCGCTTGCGTTGTCCGCTAGGTTGGGGCCCATGAACTGGCTCCACGGGGCACCACCCGTCTCAGCCGTGAAATCGGGAAAGCCACCGGGCGAGGCGAGATAGATCCACCAGCCGAAAAAGTAAAAGGTGGGGATCACGAAAGCAAAGGCCAGGATGTTTTTCATGCCCGAGGCCAGCACGTTCTTTTTCCGTGATGCCCCCATCTCGTAGCCCAAAAAGCCCGCATGGATGATGAACATCAAGGCGGTACACCACCAATAGAACACCTCCATGTTGACGGTGGTGGCCCAGTTAAGCCCCTCCGCCAATGCTGCAATTTCTGCGTCAGTCATCTGTCCTTGCTCCTTGTTGAACGTATTTTGGCTCGAAGTTAGGCAGGCGCGGGCCATTCCCCCAAGGCAATTCCGCGCTGAGTGCTCAAATGCAAAGCACAGACCAGCAAATGCCCGTTTGCTGTGCGCTTGATCGCTAAGAGTGCCGGATTTTAGGCAAATCGCGGCCATTTTTCCCCGTGACACCCTCTGCGTGACGGAGGATTGAGTTTCGCAACAGGGATGGCTGTGCCTAGGGGCCGGGCGGACACTTCCCAAGCGACGGATCGGGATTTTGCCGTTTGCGGGCAGGGTTTGGGGCCAGCCTAGAAGTCGCCGCAAAGCGCGGCCATACTGCGTGCCGGTGTCCAGGCTGTGCGGGTGTAGCTGTCTGGGACCGTGTCGCGCGCAAACAGGGTCCGGGCGATGGGCCGCAACGTGAAGGCAAAAGACGATGGCTATTGGCGAGGCGGGCACACTCACCGCCAACACAACCACCAACAACGCCCCCATCAGGGTGCAGCTCACCGAGCCCCTGACCGATCCGGTGATCGTGATGCTGGGCGAAAACTCGGGCGGCAACCGCTACGTGCTGCGGGTCCTCACCGACCTGGAAGAAACGAATGTCGATGGCGACACCACCGCCTTTTACTTCACCCTTGAAGAGTTCGAAAACCACGATGGGCCCCACCCGGCGGTGGAGACGGTCAACTGGATCGCGGTTGAACCTGGGGTGCATGTTCTGCCCGATGGGCGGGTGATCGAGGCGGGCGAGGTTGTCTCGGGCGAAACGCCCGAAACCGTATCGCTCAACGGTGACTTTTCCGCCGCCGATCCGGTGATCCTGACCACCGTGAATGACGAATTGAAGGCCGGTGGCGACGTGGTCGATCCCGACGCCTCGAACGTCAGCGCCACAGGCTTTACGTTGGAGCTGAACCAGGAGGAGGGTCAGACAGATCCTATCACGCCCGAAGTGGTGGGTTACATCGCCGTACAATCGGGCGGTGGGACCGATCCCACCGCCGGCGGGGCCGAGACGGCGGATCTGGAAAGTTCTACCACCATCTATGACCTTGTGGGCGCGCCCTATACCAACCCCATTGTCGTGGCCGAGACCCAGACCATCAACGACGATGATCCAGGCAGTGTTTATATCGTCGAGCCCAATGGCGTAGATGACACTTCCGAGATCGGGTTGCGGTTTGAAGAGGATACAGCCGCAGGTGGCGGTGGTCACGATACCGAAACCGTGGGCATCGTGGTTTTTGAACAGGGCCTGATCCTGTGCTTTGCCGCTGGCACCCTGATCGACACCCCACGCGGCCCCGTCCCGGTGGAGGGGCTGCGCGCGGGCGATCCGGTGCTGACCAAGGATAACGGCCCCCAGATCCTGCGCTGGGTGGGCGGCAAAACCCTGGACGAGGCCGCGCTGCGCGACACCCCGCACCTCGCCCCCGTGATCGTGCCCAAAGGGGCCTTTGGGCCGGGGGTGCCCTCGGCCGATCTGATCCTCTCGCCCGAGCACCGGGTGTTGTGGAGCGATCCCACGGCGGAATTGATGTTGGGCACGCGCGAGGTTTTGGTGCCCGCAAAATCCCTGGCCTCTAGCCATAGCGGCTTGCGCGGCCCGGTGACGTATTATCACCTGATTTTTGATGCCCATCAGATCGTGCGCGCCAATGGAATGGACGCGGAAAGCCTGCATTTGGGTCATTTGGCCCGGGATGCGCTGACCCCAGCCGCGCGGGAGGAGATTTTCACCCTGTTTCCCGACCTGCGTGCCCTGCCCGAAGGGTATGGCCCCGCCTGCCGCCGGATTGCACGCACCGTAGACCTACAGCTTTGGGCCTAAATGTGCTTTGCGCGCGCTAGCTGCGCGGGCGGGTCATGTCTGGATCGAACGGACTGGGCGCAATCACATGGGCCGCACAGCGCGCGCCCAACAAATCCAACGTCAGCTCGGCCCCCACGCTCGCAAGCGGTGCGTCGATAAACGCGTAGGCCAGGTTCATCCCAACCCGGTGGCCCCACGCGCCCGAGGTCACCGTGCCCACCACCCGCGCGCCCACCATCACAGAG
>JBCBNR010000298.1:0-4161 GCA_039821665.1 Pseudomonadota bacterium | reverse complement strand
ATCACAGGCACAGAGGTGCAGTCGATCCCGGGCGGTCAAAGCTCGTTCCGTGGCAGCTTTTACAACGGCACCAGCAATGGCTCAGTCGTCGCGGGCGAGTTCATCCAGGTGATCAGCGGCAACGACACAGATACGTTTTTCGGCCGCTTCATCGTCTCTCGATAGGTAGAAACCGGGGGCATTTGTTTACAGTTTGTTCAGACATGTTGCGTAGTCGTAAACCACGATGCGCAACCCTCTCGCTCCCCTCTTTGCCTTTGCCCTTGTGGCCTGCGCAACCGCCTCGGAGGAGGCAGCAGAGGTGGCAGAGCCTGGACCTGCGGGCTTTTCGCTGTCCGGGCTGACCTATAACAATGGCTCGGACTCCTTTTCGGGCCTTGCTGAGACAGCGCTGATCGACATGCCATCGGGTGCGGGCGCCAACGCCACCTATCGGGGCGACTACACCGCCGAAAGCTTGGCGGGCGAAGATGCCTCGGGCCGTGCGGCCCTTGCGCTTGATTTCGTGGCGGCAACAGCGGATCTCAGCCTTTCGGGCGATCTCTCTGGCACGATCCTGGGGGTGATCTCCGGCACGACCGTCGCTTCCGTGCCAAGCGGCGGCGACGCCTTTGCGGGGCAGTTCTACAACCGCGCAGGCGATCCCGGCGCGGTCGTGGCCGGTGGATTTACCCGAGAGGTCAGCGCCACCGACGCCGGCACCTTTGAGGGCCGCTTTATTGTCGAGCGGTGAGGCATGCGCCCCCGTCTGATCTTTTCCTATGGGGTGACAAAATCCGCCTCCACCTATGCGTTTCAGATTTGCGCCCAGGGCCTTATTCGCGCAGGCCTGCCGCAACCCCGCTTACCGGCGCAGATTTTGGGGGCGCGACGCACCATCAATGCGGTGGAGCATCTGAGCGCCCGCCAATTGGAACAGATCGAGACACTGGCCACGGCCTGGTCCACCCGCTTGGTCCTCAAGACCCACACGGCACCGGATGGTCCCGTGCGCGACTGGCTGGCCGAGGGCCGGGCCGAGGCCCATGCGACCTATCGCGACCCCCGAGACGTAGCCCTGTCAATGCTCGACCATGGGCGTGCCGCGCGCGCCGCAGGCCGCCCTGCCTTTGCCGAGTTTCGCACCCTGAACGACACCTGCCGCGGTCTCGACGACCAAATGACCACTCTTGCTGCCTGGCTCGCGCTGCCCGGCACCTTGGCGCTGACCTATGAGGCGCTGACCACGGGCGACGGCCCGGCCCGGTTGATGCGCCACCACGGCCTGCCCGGCCAGGCCGCACCGCTGTGCGCCCATGTGCGCAACAGCTGCTTTGTCCAATTCAACAAGGGCATCCAGTCGCGCCACCGGGCCGAGATGTCCGCACAAGCTTCCGCAAGGTTTCACGCCCGCTATCGGCCGTTCTACGCGCTTTTGATGCCCGCGCCGCCCAACCGGACCCCAGTGCTCGCCCCGGGCACGCGACTTTGTGCCATGGACAATCGCATCTGCGCGCATTAAGCCGCAGACGTCCGATTTCTGAGGAAAGATATGAGCGCGCTGCAGATCAAAAAAGGCACTTCTCGCCAAAGCGCCTATAACTTGCGCAACCCGCTGGGCGACCAGCAAGAAACCCATACGCTGACCGTCTTGGTGGACAACGAGGCGGGCGTACTTGCGCGCGTGATCGGCTTGTTCTCGGGGCGCGGGTACAACATCGACAGCTTGACCGTGGCCGAGGTGGACCATGCGGGCCACCGCTCGCGCATCACCATTGTGACCACCGGCACGCCCGCTGTGATCGAACAGATCAAAGCGCAGCTGACCCGCATGGTGCCTGTTCATTCGGTCAATGACCTTACGGTCGAGGGCGCGAGCGTCGAGCGGGAGTTGGCGCTGGTCAAAGTCGCAGGCACAGGCGACAAACGGGTCGAGGCGATGCGCTCGGCAGAGGTGTTTCGCGCACAAGTCGTCGACATCACCTTGGAAAGCTTTGTGTTCGAGCTGACCGGCACACCCGACAAAATCGATGCTTTCGTGGTTCTGATGAAACCCTTGGGCCTGATCGAGGTTTCCCGGACGGGCGTGGCCGCAATGGCGCGCGGAACAGGTGCGGTCTAGCCGCTCTTTGGCCTCGCAGGGGCAAGACCCCAAGCGTCGCGGGTGAAACGTGCCTTCGATCTGGGGGTGTGCCTGGTCCTGGCCCTGCCCGTGGCGGTGGTGGTGTGGCTCTGCTCCGTGGCGATCCGGCTGGACAGCCCAGGCCCGGTCTTCTTTCGCCAAACCAGGGTCGGGCGCGGCGGAGCCCCATTTGAAATCCTCAAATTGCGCAGCATGGTCCAGGATGCAGCCCAAAAGGGGGGCTTTGCCACGCAAGCGGGGGATGCACGGATCACCCGTGTGGGCCGGGTCTTGCGCAAAACGTCGCTGGATGAACTGCCGCAACTTTGGAATGTGCTGCGCGGCGAGATGAGCTTGGTCGGACCCCGCCCAGATGTGCCCGCTCAACGCGACCTCTATACGGACGCCGAGTTTGCCCTGCGCCACAGCGTGCGCCCCGGCATCACCGGGCTTGCCCAGGCCTCGGGGCGGTCATCCCTGACGGTCGAGGCGCGTCGGGCCCTCGATTTGGAATATGCGCGCACCGCCAGCCTGTCGCTGGACCTGCGCATTTTGTGGCGCACCCTCACCCGCCTTTTCAGCAACACCACCTGAGGCGCCCTTGCCAGCGCCCGGATCGGGGCAAAACCGGATCGGGGTAAAGTCAGGGCGCCTGCGCGTGACCCGAAGGTGATCGCAGCGCACCGAATTGCAGAGGGTGGTGGATCCTGAGCTGACCCCTCCCCAAAACCGCGCCCTCTGTTCGTGTTGACACGCCTTTTGGGACGACCGGCCCAATCCAAAGGCCCCGCGCCGTGACAGGCCCGCAAGGGCCCCACGGCGCGCCCGGCCCAAGCGCAGGCGCGCCGGGGGCAAAGCCCCGGAGCCTGCGCGCGGGAGAGGTCGCGTCTAGCCCACCACGTTCGACGGTGTGCCTGCCTGGAAATTGTCCACGTGGCCCACACATTGATCCCACAGGGTCTGCATCGCCTCGTCCGAGGCCCAGGCCACATGGGGTGTTACGATCACATTGGGCCGCCCCAACACTTTCAACAGCGGGTTGTCCGACTTTGGCGGCTCGCTGGTCAGACAGTCGAAACCAGCCCCTGCGATCTGTCCGGTCTCAATCGCCGTCACCAGATCCGCCTCGTTCACCAGCCCGCCACGGGCGTTGTTCACCAGGATCACGTTAGGCTTCATCTTCGCAAACTCAGGGGCCGCGATCATATCCCGGGTGGAAGCCATCAGCGGCGCGTGGAGCGAGATGACATCCGCGCGCGCCAAGACCTCTTCAAACGGGGTGTAAAGCGGCCCCAGCCCGTCCACGCCTTTATGGGCCGCAAACAGCACCTCCATGCCAAAGGCGCGCGCAAGCGTCGCAACACCTTGGCCCAACACACCCTCGCCGAAAATGCCGATGGTCGAGCCAGCAAGATCCGCAATCGGATGGGTGAAGAAGCAAAACTGCCCGCTTTCCTGCCATTTCCCGTCGATCACATCCTGGCGATAGCCGACAATGCCCCGGCGCAAGGCCAGGATCAGCGCAAACGTATGCTCGGGCACCGTGTTCACCGCATAACCCCGGACATTCGAGACGATGATCCCGCGCGCCTTACAGTCGGGGATGTCAAATGCGTCATAGCCGGTGGCGGGGATCGCGATCATCTTAAGGTCAGGCAGCGCAGCGATCGTCTCGCCCCGGATCGGCACCTTGTTGGAAATCGCGATATCGGCACCGCTCAGGCGCTCTACCACCTGCTCCGGGGCGGTTGCGTCATACTCCACCCAATCATGGTCGAAGCTGGGTTTGGTCAGGCTGACAGACGGGCCGATTGACCCCCTGTCCAAAAACACAATGCGGGTCATCTGCGATCTCTTCGGTCTTTTACGTGATATGGGGCCCCGCAGCACAGTGCGGGGCCAAGGGGCCAAGGCGGCGGGACAGCCGCCCTATTGCGCCGCGATCTGCGCGGGCTGCGCGGCTGTCTCGGTAAAGTGGCGCACCGCTGCACCGACGCCCGCACCCGGCTCGAACGGAATGCCCACGTCGCACATTGCCAGTTCCACGCCGCCCAAATAGG
>JBCBNR010000297.1:0-4180 GCA_039821665.1 Pseudomonadota bacterium | reverse complement strand
CTACATCACCATCAACGCTGACTACCGCTCGTGAAATCTATTCTGGTGTCAGCCGTGGCCCTGATCGACGCGGATGGGCGCGTGCTTTTGGCGCAGCGCCCCGAGGACAAGGCCATGGCCGGTTTGTGGGAGTTCCCAGGCGGCAAGGTCGAGCCGGGCGAGACGCCCGAGGCAGCCCTGATCCGCGAATTGGAAGAGGAGTTGGGGATAGGCACCTGGGAAAGCTGCCTTGCACCGTTGACCTTCGCCTCTCATGCCTACGAGGACTTTCATCTTTTAATGCCGCTTTACGCCTGCCGCAAATGGGAGGGCAGCCCCCAGGGGCGCGAGGGTCAGGCATTGAAATGGGTCCGGCCGCTGGATCTGCGCAACTATCCGATGCCCCAGGCGGACCTGCCGCTTATCCCCATTTTGCGCGACTGGCTTTAGCCGCCCGCATTGGGCTGGTCCATCGGGTCTTTCACAAGGTCGCACAAACGACGCGTGTCCTCGGTCGCCGGGGAAAGGGCGATGTAGCGGGCCTGCTGACCAGGTTTTCGTCCAAACTGCGTAAATTCACCCACGCAGGCCACCAGTTCGATCAATGTGTCTGAGGTAAAGCCCAGATCATGGCCCAGAAGGTTGCCATCGTTCACCGCGGTTGCATCGATCACAGTGACCGGCAGGCCGAGCACGGGGCTTCCCTCGCCCGCGCGTCCCAGACGCTCTGACCCGCCCCTGATGATGGCAGAGAACCGCAAGGCAAGGTCTCTGCGCGAGGTCAGGATCAGAAACGGTTGCGGCACATCGCCGATGTCTTTGACCTGGTTGCGAAACACCTCCACATCGATGTCAGGGGCCAGCAGGAACACCGGTTGGATCTTGTCCAAAAGCGCAGTGTTGCCCCGCACCGAGACCCGTCGCAAGGTTTGCATCGTCAATTGCGCGCCCATCGAATGGGCCACGATCGAGATGAAATCAGGCTCGGCCGCGGCAATATCGTCGAGCAGTTCTTCAAGATGCCTCTCCTCCAGCAGAACGCTTTCGCGGTCCGCCAGGTAGGCGCTCAGCCGTCCGCGGGACGGCCAGGCATAGAGCACCGGGATGGTGCCCCGGCTGCCGGAAAAATCAAAATCCTCAGCGAATTGAGCCAGACGGTAGACAGCGTTCCCGAAGGGTGTGTTGAACCCGTGTACAAACACCGTGATCCCTTGAGGGCGGGGGGGCTTTTTCGTGGCTTTCGCCTCCTGCTGTGCGCGGGCACGGTTGGCGGCAAGCTCTGTACGCAGCCGTGCCACAAGGGAGGGTCGATCGACCACGGGGTCGTTGGCCAGCACAGCGTAGTGGCGCGACAAATCGAGGCGTTGAGGGGTCGCAAAGCCCGCCAAGGCCTGCCGTTGTCCTTCGATCTGGCCGTCATCGTTACGTGCCAAAAGGCTGGATTTGGGAATGCTGATTTCCATCCGCCCAAAGCTTGGCTCGTCCAGGCGGGCATTGCCGTATTGCCCGTCTTCTATCTGCCGGGTGGTTGCAAAGTAGAGGCTGGTCGGTTTGGCCACGGTCTGGTCTTCTTGCGGGGCATCGACCAGCGGGGCCCCGGAACAGGCGGCAAGGACACATAGGGCAAGGGCGGTCAGAAAAATGCGCATACCAAATCCGATCAAAAACAATGGCCCAAAGGTGCCAAGCCTGGCCCTTTTGGTCAATTCTTTTGGCGCGCCAACAGTGCGCAGGCGCACATCGCCCAGATCAACAGGCCGCGCCCATGGGCGGACAGGCTGGTCGCGTCGGTGAAGGTGGCAAGGCGCCAGATCTCGCCTAAGCCGGGCGGTGGGAAGATCACCCATTGCGCAGGCAGGTCTGGGATGATGGCGCGATAATAGGCGTAGTAGATCTGAGGCGAGAGCCACACAAACCCATAGGCGGTCACAGCGCCCACGCACAAGCGCAGCGGCCAAGCGTGCCCGCGGGCAAGCCGTACCACGCCCCACAGACACGCGACACTTAGGAGGGCTGTTAGGGCTAAAAGTCCAAGCCGCTCCCACAACAGGAGGGTGAAAAAGCTGTCGCGCGCGTAAACGCTCAGCCCAGCCAGCCTGAGGCTTCGCGGGCGATGACCGCTTTCATCATCTCGATATGGGCGTCGTCATCGTTCAGGCAGGGAATGTAGGTGAAGGTCTCGCCGCCTGCTTCTTCGAAGCTCTCGAAGATTTCTTCGTTGATCTCTTCCAACGTCTCCACGCAGTCGGACGAGAAGGCAGGCGCCATAATTGCGATGTTTTTCTTGCCCGCCTCCGCCAGGCGCGCGACCTCCTCCACCGTGTAGGGTTGCAACCATTCCTCGGGCCCGAACTTCGATTGGAAGGTGGTTTTGATCTCGGTGTCGTCCCATCCCAGCCGCTCTTTGAGCAGGCGCGTGGTTTTCTGACACTGGCAGTGGTAGGGGTCGCCTTCCATCAGATAGCGTTTGGGCACACCGTGATAGGACGTCACTAGGATGTCTGGCCGGGTCTCCAACTTGGCGTAGGCGGTTTCCACCGACTTGGCCAAGGCTTCGATGTAAAGCGGATGGTCGTAATAGGCCGGCACCGTGCGGATCGATGGCTGCCAATTCATCTCCATCAACGCACGGAACGCTTGGTCATTGGCGGTGGCCGTGGTCGGGGCAGAATATTGGGGATAGAGCGGGAAAAACACGATCCGCTCGCAGCCCGCGTCTTTCATCTTGCCCAGCACCGATTTCGTGGATGGGTTGCCATAGCGCATGCAAAAATCGACCAGCACGTTGTCACCATAGGCTGCCTCCAACGCGTCGCGCAGCTTGGCGGTTTGGTCCTTGGTGATGGTCAACAGCGGGCTTTCATCGGCTTGCGTGTTCCAGATGCAGCGATAGGCCTCGCCCGAAGAAAACGGGCGTTTGGTCAGGATGATCAGTTGCAGCAGGGGCTGCCACAGCCAGGGCGAATAGTCGATCACCCGGCGGTCCGACAGGAATTCGTTGAGGTACCGGCGCATGGACCAGTAATCCGTTGCATCCGGTGTGCCCAGGTTCGATATCACAACACCCACGCGACCCCGGCGGACAGGTGGATGGTCGCCCGGCGCGTGGGCGAGGCGACCTTGGCCAGGTTTGTGGGTCTCGGCAACGGTTTCTGTCATACGGGCGTCATACATGACCCTGGCCTTCGTGCAATGTCCAACCGCGCTACAGCTATTGCGCTGCACCCAAAGGTCAATCGCCTATCGCAGTTTTGCACACAGCTTTGACGGGGGCATGGGGCTTGGCGGGGTTCAATCCTCCCCAGGTTTGTCCCGCAGGGCCAGAAGCGCATCCTCCAGACGTGTGGTGGCCGAGCCTGGGCGCAACGGTTGCGGCTGGCTGGGTGCGGGCGCCCAGCCGGTCAGGGTGACCAGCTCGACCGTGGCCGCGATGCGCCCGTCATCCGCAGGGAACCGCGCGCGATAGAGCGTATCCGCATGCTCTAGAATGGCGCGCGTCAGGGGCCCATGGCGCGCGGTTTGCACATTGCCCTCGCCCATCGCGCGCAGGTCGTGCATCAACGCGTGCAGCGAGCGGTAGGTCAGGGTCAAGGTCTGCGTGTCCGCCACCGGCAGGGCAAAACCCGCGCGCTGCAACAACCCACCCAGATCGCGCAGATCGGCCATGGGATGAACCCGCGGCGACAGGCCACCGGTCACGGCAATCTCGGCTTCGGCCAGGCATGCGCGCAACTCCGCCAGGCTTTGCCCGGCAAAGAGCATGGCCACGAACAGTCCATCAGGGCGCAGGGCGCGGCGGCACTGGATCAGCTGGCCCACGGGATCGTTTTGGCTGTGCAGCGACAGGCCATGGACCACCAGATCGACGCTCGCCTCGGACAGATCCAACAGATCCCCGTCTGCGATTGCGCGCAGCCTTGGCACTGCGGCCTGCCATGGCGCGGGCCAGCCGCTGATCAGGACCCGCTCAGGTAACGCTCTGTTAACTTCGTTGAGCCTTTCTGACAGCTCGGCGGCCGCATGGGCGTGCAGCACATCGACAAAGCCCAGGCGCGCGGCCCGGGCGCGCCTAAGCGCCAGCAGGGAGGTCTCGAACATGGGTGAAGCACCAGTCATCGCACTCACAGATACGCTGCGCGCCAGGGCAAGGGAAGGGTGGCGCAGTGTCCTGGATGTGATCTATCCGCCCCAATGCGTGGCC
>JBCBNR010000296.1:0-4180 GCA_039821665.1 Pseudomonadota bacterium | reverse complement strand
CCGCCGTTGCGGGCGTCGAAATCATAGGTGATGGTGGCACCATAAGCCTCTGGATGGGTGGGGTCCCAGCGGGGTTTATCGAACACGAGCACCCGCTCGCCCAGCTTAAACCCCTCTTCAAGGTCATGGGTGACCATAAAGACGGTCATGCCCGTCTCGGCCCGCAAATCCATCAAAAAGGCATGCATCGACAGGCGCGTGCCGGGATCGAGCGCGCCAAACGGCTCGTCGAGCAGCAGAATGCGCGGCTTGGCGGCAAGCGCTTGGCCGATCGCAAGGCGCTGTTGCATCCCCCCAGATAGGGTCGCAGGGTACTGGTCGGCCACGTGTTCCAGCCCGCAGCGCACCAGAACCTCATCCGCGCGGGCCAAGGCGGCGCGACGCTCGGCCCCGAAGAACCGCCCCCAGGGGCGCTGCAAGCTTTCGCCTGCCACCACATTCTCGCGCACGGTCATATGGGCAAAGACGGAGTAGCGTTGAAAGACCACACCGCGTTCCAACCCAGGCTCGACGCTGGGCGGATTGCCATCCACCCGGATAGAGCCCCGGGTCGGCTGCTCTTGGGCGAGCAGCAACCGCAGGAAGGTGGACTTGCCGCAACCAGATGCGCCGACAATCGACACAAACGCCCCCTCCTCCACATCCAGATTGACCCGCTCCAAGATCGGGCGCGGCCCGTAGGATTGGAAGATGTCCCGGACCTCGACAAAACTCATAGCCCGGCCTCGGTCCAGGGGAAGGCCTTGCGCGACAGGGTTTTCAGTGCCCAGTCGATGAGGAAGGCCAGAAGGGTGATCCAAATCACGTAGACCAGGATCGTGTCCATGGCGAGGTAGCGCCGCACCAGGAAAATGCGATAGCCCAGCCCCACATCGCTGGCGATGGCCTCGGCTGCGATCAGGAACAACCAAGCGGGCCCCAGGGACAAACGCAACGCCTGGATCAGGCGCGGCAGGACCTGGGGCAGTCCCACCCGCAACGCGATCACCCAGGTGGAGGCCCCCAAGGTTTGGGCCTTTACGATCTGCTCGGCTGGAATTTCCAAGGTGCGACTGCTGAGATCGCGGATCAAGAACGGCAGGATACCGACCACGATCAACACAACTTTCGAGACCTCGCCCAAACCAAAGACAATGAACAGGATAGGCAGCAGCGCCAGCGGCGGGATCATGGAGACAACCGCCACAAACCCCGCGAGCGTCGCCCGCGCGTAAGGAAGCAGCCCGATCAGCAACCCAAAGATCAGCCCGGTCAGCGCGGACAGACCCACCCCAAGGGCCAGACGCCGCAAACTGGCGGCCGTGTCATGCCAAAGCAGGATCCTGCCCGAGCGTCGGTCCCCTTCTGTGAAAAGCCTTTGCGCCGTCTCGGCAATCTTGGACGGGGCAGGCAAAAGCTTGTCGTTGGGGTTTTCCAGCAACCGGTAATGGGACGCAACCGCATAGGCCACGCAGACCGCTGCGAAGGGCAGCAGAACCAGAAAGACCCGCAAGGCAGGCCCGGGGGAGCGGTTGATCAAGCGCATGGGTTGGGTGCCGGCCCAGACCTGGGCCGGCCGGTGGTGCTTAAAGCGCGCCGTCGGCGGCCATTTGCATATAGGTCGTATCGAAGCGGAACATCACATTGCCCGCATCCCCTGTGGTGGACCCATCAGGATAGGCCACGCCGACAAAATCAGCGCTCGGCGCGCCTTCACCCAGGATGCCCTTGTCGAACAGAAACTCCGCGACCGAGACCATGGTGGCCGGCAACTCCGCGCTGCTGGCAAAGGCCACAGCTTGAGCTGGATCATAGAACATCTCGGTCGAGGCGAGCTGAGCTTTATAGCCCGCCAAATCCGTACCCGATGCCTCGGCCATCGCGGTCAGCACATCCTCGTCGCCCGCGGCCATCAGCCCCATCACCTCGTACCACGCACCGGCCATTGCTTTGCCAAAGGCAGGGTTCGCGGCCAGGGTTTCGGTGTTCACCACCATCAGATCGATGATTTCACCTGGAATGTCCGAGCTGTCGAACAGCATCTTGGCCCCCGGCTCCTCCATGATGGCGGAGACGAGCGGGTTCCACGTCACCACCGCCTCGACATCGCTGGTGGCATAGGCCGCGATCATATCCGCGTCAGAGGTGTTGATCACGCCGTCCAGGTCCCGCTCGCTCAGCCCTACGCTGTCAAGCGCACGCGCCAGCAAGTAGTGAGAAACCGAAAGCTCCACCAAATTCACGGGCTTGCCCTTGAGCGACGCAATATCGCCCTCGCCCTTCAGGATCAGCGCATCATTGCCGTTGGAAAAGTCGCCCACGATCAGGGCCGTGGTGTCCACTCCGCCGCCTGAGGGGATCGAGAGCGTGTCCATATTGGTGGCCGACACACCGTCAAACGCACCTGCGGTGTATTGGTTGATGGATTCCACATAATCGTTGATCTGCACGATCTCGACATCGATCTCGTACTTGTCGGCCCATTTGTCCATGATGCCGCTGTCTTCCAGATACCCCCAAGGCATCCAGCCCACATAGATCGACCAGGCGACCCGAAACTCGGTCTTTTCTTGGGCGAGCGCGGGTGCGGCCCCGGCCAGGGCAGTGGTTGCAACAAGGGCTGCGGTCAAAAAGCTGCGTGTCATCGGTGGGATCCCCCATCATACAAGTCGGTCCCGCCCTTGTGAAAGGGCCCAACCGCTGGCGGAACAAGGAAAGGTGGCGCGGCTGAGACCTGCGCAGTGGTTCTCCCGGGATTTTGCCCCGCCGTGTACCAAGTGGGAATTTGCCCACCCAGCGGCCCTTCTCGGACCAGACCCTCGTTGTCCGAGGCGGAACCCTAAGTGCCCTGCTGACAGAAACCCTAGACCCCGGGCTGAAAGGAGGAAGGTTTCACATGCCTCGTAATCGGCGGCTTGGGTGTGAGTGCTTAAATTTAGGGCACACAAGACGCGCGGTGCGCGAAGGCTGGGCGAAGGCGCGGCAATTTGTGACAGATCACGCCACCAGCCAAACGCACATCCCAACCCGTTTGACCACACCCGCACCAACGAAAAAGGGCCAGCCTTGGGGCTGACCCTTTTTAAGAAACTCTGGCGGACCGAGGAGGTGCCTCACTATTTTATTAAGTATCTGTAATTGTTTAATTTAATGGGTTTAACTTCTCATCATACCACAAAAAATACCACTGTAGGCTTACAAAACCAGCTCTGAGAAGGTAGTGAACACGCAACACAAACGCAGCATCCCATAGTCTGCTGAACTGGTCCAACTCTTCCAGCAAACGCTCAAAAGTTGCCCTATTCATCCCCTTTGGTTTGGGGCCATAGTCCCAATCCACAGCCCAACCCAGTCTTTCAGGATTTTTTTCAGCCCTCCTAGCGGCTCTTTGGTAGTGGGTCAGTTTGAAATTAGAAAGTTTGTACCCTCGCGCGCGCGTGATTATCTTAGAGCTATGACAGATAAACCCAAGAGTCTCCGTAACGCCAACCAGCTTGCCAAGTTCATTGTGGACATTGCGACGGGTGAAGAGCCCGTGTATGAGCCTGACACGTCGGGGCAGCGCAAGTGTAGATTGAAAGGTGGAAAGGTAAGGGCAGACAAGCTCTTACCTGACGAGCGGACTAAGATAGCAGAAAAGGCTGCCGCCGCACGCTGGCAGGACAAGAAGTGACAGCAGAAATTGCAATTTTGAACAAGTCGGCTGTGGTTTTGGCCGCCGACAGCGCGGTCACGATTGGATCAGGCGGCAATGCCAAAATTTTCAATACGGCCAATAAGATATTCGAATTATCTGACGACAACGCAATAGCACTGATGGTTTTCAACAGGCTGGACTTTATGGACCTACCAATAGAGGTCCTTGCCAAGGAATATCGGCGAGTGCGCAGTGGTACATCGTTCTCAACGGTTAATGCGTGCAAACAAGATTTTTTGCGCTTCTTGTCAAACGAGGTTGCGATCTCTGATAACGACAGAAGGAACAACTTCGCAACCGTGTGCTTTGACACGATGGGGCAGATCAGTGTTCAGTTTCAAAGGGCTCTAGACGATCACATCCGGCAAACAAGGAAGGTTCTGGTTAGCAAGTTTAATGGCATTCTGAAAAGCGTAGTTGAGTCCGAAACCATCAGCTTTGGGAAGGCTTTCGAGCTTGGCAATTTCGGACTCAACTACGCTTTTCAGAATGCCATTAAACTTG
>JBCBNR010000295.1:0-4183 GCA_039821665.1 Pseudomonadota bacterium | reverse complement strand
GTGGCGCGCATTTGGAGGGTTCGCGGCACAGGATGCCGTGGCCGTCGCGCCATCGCATCTGCGCGCCATGCAAGGTCAGCGCGCCTTTGGGCTGCGCGCCCAATGCACGCAAAGCCGGTTTTAAGGAGGACAGGCGCGGGCGATACTGTGTGCCGGTGACCCAGTTGAAACTGGCCGACAGCACGCGCAATGCGACCTCCAACGGGGCACGTGTGAGCGGGGCAATATCCAGGCTCAAATGCCCCAGCGGGTGGGGGTGTGCTGCCTCATGCGCCAGGGTTTGGGCGGTTTGCCCCAGGGCGTCGCGGGCCAGCCCCATCATGTCAGCGGTGGCCGCCAAACGCTCGGCCCCCAGCCCGAGTTCCGCTAAGGCGGGGGCCGCCTGGCGCAGGCGCACCCGATCAAAGCTGGTGTCTTGGTTGCTTGGGTCGCGGATCCAATCGAGGCCCTGTGCCGTCAGATAGGATTGCAGGTCAGCCCGCCGCGTGGATAAAAGCGGGCGCGCCCAGGTGATGCCGATGCCCCTCTCCTCGCGCAGGGGCGCCATGGCGCTGAGCCCATCCACACCCGAGCCGCGGGCCAGACGCAGCAAAAACGTCTCTGCCTGATCCTCGACCGTATGGCCCAGGGCGATGGTGGCTGCACTGACCCTTTCGGCCTCTTGTCGCAGCAGCGCACGGCGCGCATCGCGGGCGGCTGCTTGCAAATTGCCTCGTGGGTCCGTGTCCCAGGTTAGGATCGCATGGGGGACATTCCAGGTGGCGCAGATCTTTGCGACCTGTTGCGCCTCTTCTGCGCTGCCGGGGCGCAAGCCATGGTCCACCGTGGCCGCAACCACGGGGCGCCCGCCCCATGCGCGCAGCAAATTCAACAAGGCAAGCGAGTCGCTGCCCCCGGACACAGCGACCAGCACTGTGCCGCGGGGCAGCGCATCTAAGGTGGGTCTACAAGGGCCGAGAAGCGCGTCTGCCTGCACGCGCGCCTACGAACAGCCCAGCACGGATTTCTGGCCCGGCACCTCTGCTGCACGCGGCGAGGTGGGATACCGCCTGGGAACTTCGGTCAAGGTCAAACACGCCTCGGAAAACTGGCCAAGCTGGCCCAGGCTGATCCCCAAACGGTAAAGCGCATCCGCCGCAAGCTCGCCATTGGGGGCACCGGAAAAACTGTCGAGAAAACTGCGCGCTGCCCCGTTCCAATCCTGCTGGGCAAACAGCGCCTCCCCCAAATAGTACTGGGCCTGACCGGTCAGGGGGCCCGCCGGATAATCCTGAACAAAGTTGCGAAACTGCTGCGTCGCATCTGGATAATCGCCCGCTTTGAAACGCGCAAAAGCCGTCTCAAACAGCGTTGTCTCAGAGATCGCCACCTGTGGCCCGGTTGTCGCCGTCTCAAGCGGTGCAACGGGTACGGGCGTCACTTGCCCGCCCAGCGGCGGGGTTTGGCCCAGTTGGTTCAGATCGCCCCCTTCCAATTCCACCAATCGAAACTCCAGATCACCGATGCGATTGGTCGCGTCGCTGACCACCCGCTCGATGCGAAAGCTCAGCGTCTCCACCGACCCGGTGAGGCGGCGCATCTCGGCCTCCAACAGATCAAGGCGCTGAAGCATCGGCAGACTGGTGTTGACGGGCACTTGAGAGGTGCCCGTCTGAGACAATTCCTGACGCAACCCCAGGATCATCCCGTTGAGCGTCGCAAGCTCGGACCTGATATCCGCAAGCGACTGGGCCCGGTCCTGGGTTTGGGCCTGGGTGCCTAAGCCCACGGTCAAAAGGGCCGCCAAAAGGATCACTACGCGACGCATGGGCGCCTCCATTCCTTGTCTCGTCTCCGCCTCAGATCACGCGACGCGCTCGGGTCAAGACCCTGGCGCGCCGGTCACAACTGTGACCGCTCGGCGGTTTTGCGACCAGCAGCGTTCTTCTGAACACACTTCTACCGGACGCTCCTTGCCAAAAGGCACGGTGGACAAGCGGCTGTCTGGCACACCTTTGGTTACCAGATAGTTGCGCACAGCCGATGCCCGACGGGCCGACAACGCGATGTTGTATTCCCGTGTGCCCTGCTCGTCCGCATGACCTTCGATGGTCACGGGCAAACCAGGGTTGGACAGCATCCATTGCGCTTGCTGGTCCAGCGTGGACATGGCCTGTGGCGTCAGGCTGCTTTGATCCACCAGGAAAAACACGCGATCCCCAATGACTTGGGTGAAATACGCGGTGGATGTGGGGTCAAGCTGGCCACCGCTCAGCCCGCCTTGGGCGGCCGGGTCCAGGGCCGACCCCGGCCCGCCAGGCACATCGCCCAACCCATCGTCGCGCGCGCACGCGCTGGCCAAAAGCACGACGGCACACGCCGCCAATAGCTGTTTTCTCATGCTCATCTACCTCTGCTATGCCGCCTCATGGGCGATCTTGACAGTAAGTCTAGCACAGCTTTTGGGGCGGGCGAAGCCTTTTGCCCTAGGGCAGCAAGCGCGACCAGCTTGGGTCCGACGCAAAGGCCGGTGTGGGCACGCGGCGCAGGTTGCGCCCGGTGATGTCCACGGAGTAGAGGCCAGGCGCGCCCGAGGCGCCGGGTGGTTCGCGAAAGAACATCAACACCCGGCCATTGGGGGCCCAGGTCGGGCCCTCGTCCAAGAAGCTTGCAGTCAGCAAGCGTTCTTGACTGCCATCGGTTTTCATCACGCCGATATGGAACCGCCCGCCCACCATTTTGGTAAAGGCCACGAGGTCGCCCCTGGGGGACCAAACGGGCGTACCATAGCGGCCTTGGCCGAAACTGATGCGCCGCGCCTCGCCGCCGCTTGCGGACATGATATACAGTTGTTGGCTGCCGCCTCGGTCGCTCTCAAACACAATCTGGCTGCCATCGGGGGAATAGGACGGCGCGGTCTCGATGGCAGAGGTTTGGGTCAATTGCCGCCGTTGGCCTGTGTTCAAATCCAACTCGAACAGATCGGTGTTCGCACCGGCGCCTTGGGAGTAGACGATCTTACGCCCATCGGGGGAAAACCGTGGGGCAAAGCTGACCCCGTCGAGCACGCCCAGCGCGCTGACCTGACCGGTCGCAAGCTCCAACAGCGCCACCTGGGGGCGGCCACTGGCATAGGTTGTGAAAATCACCCGATTGCCATCGGGCGAGAAGCGTGGGGACAGCACCAACGTGCCCGGCTGGGTGAGATTTCGCGCATTGGCGCCATCTTGATCCATGATCGCGATTTGTTTGCGCCGCGCGTTCTTTGGCCCGCTCTCGGAGACGAAGACGATGCGGCTGTCGAAATACCCCCCCTCGCCTGTCAGACGCGCATAAACCTGATCCGCGACCTTGTGGCCGAAGCGCCGCCAGTTACCGGCCGAGCCGCCAAAGCGCTGGCCTTCGCCCAGTTCGCGGCCGTTAAAGGTGTCAAAAAGCCGAAACTTCACCTCCACCCGTCCGCCTTGCTGGCTGACCGCGCCGATCACAAGCGCCTCGGCGTTGATCGGGGTCCAGTTGGAGAATTGCACAGGCGCATCGAACTGAGTGCGCGTGGCAATATGCGCGGAGCGCGGCACCTCGCGAAACAGCCCCGTGGACAGAAGGTCTGCGGTGACAACGGCAGTGATGTCCGCGGCCAACTGCTCTGCATCCGGGGTTTCCGCTACGAACAGCGGCAGCGCGATGGGCAAAGGTTTGACGGAGAAGTCTTCGATCGTTCCACAGATCGTGTCCGGCGCGCAGCCCGATTGCGCGGGCGCTTGGCCAGCGCCAACCGCGAGGCCAAGGGCAAGGGCAAGTAGGATGGCACGCATGGTCATCTCCCGGTGTCGTTACCAGTTCAAGACCCGCTTGGACGGATCAAAGGTGATGCGCGCTTTTTGCCAGCGCGCATATTTCTCGCTCGGCAGGTCATAGCCACCGTTTTGGATAGAGCAGCGGCGGATCGCGCGCGACGCGGCCGCAAAGGCCCGGTCGATACCGTCACCGCCCTGGGGCTCGATCAGCCGCGGCGCACCTGCCACGGTGCCATCTGGGTTAAGATCGAACTCCACAGTGACAATCAGGTCTGCCGCGTTTTGCGTGCCAGGATCGAAGGTCCAGCACGCGGCGATTTGCGAAAAGAACGCATCCCGCTCGCCGGACGATATGGGCGGACCCACGGGCAGATCGGGGCGCGCGTTCAGCGTGCTCTGCTGTGCGC